>DASTRU010000278.1:0-3323 GCA_035761045.1 Burkholderiaceae bacterium
GTGGCGTTGGCGCAGGCGCAAGAAGCGCGCTTGCACATCCTCGCCAAGATGCAAGAAGCCATGCCGCACGGCCGTACCGAGTTGTCGGAGTTCGCGCCGCGCTTGATCACCATCAAGATCAATCCGGAGAAGATTCGCGACGTAATCGGCAAGGGCGGCGCCGTCATTCGCGCCCTCACCGAGGAAACCGGTACGCAGATCGATATTCAAGACGACGGCGTGGTGACCATCGCGTCGGTGGACGCCGCTGCCGGCGAAGAAGCCAAACGTCGTATCGAGGCGATTACCGCCGATGTCGAAGTTGGCGCGATCTACGAAGGCACGGTGCTCAAGCTGCTTGACTTCGGCGCGATCGTGCAAGTGCTTCCGGGCAAGGATGGTTTGCTGCACATCAGCCAGATCGCCAAGGAGCGGGTCAATCAGGTGTCCGACTATTTGAAGGAAGGCCAACAAGTGCGCGTGAAGGTGCTCGAGGCCGACGACAAAGGACGCCTGCGCCTATCGATGAAGGCGGCCAATGAAGAAAACCCAGCCGCGGCTCAACAACAACAGCAGCAACAACAATAACGGCACGCAAAGTGCGGCCGAGTGGTTTCGCGGCCGTACCGTTGCTTGATTAAAAAGCGCCTACGGGCGCTTTTTTTGTGCCCACCTCGAAAGTACTCCCTCCGTCATGTTGACCACCACACACGCGATCGACGACCCCTATCTTTGGCTTGAAGAAGTGCAGGGCGCGCGCGCGCTTGAATTCGTCGCCGAGGCCAATGCCCGCACGACGCGCGCCTTGGAGTCAACGCCCACGTTCGAAGCCTTGCGTCGTGAAATCCTCGAAGTGCTTGATTCTCGCGAACGCATTCCGTATGTCGTCAAGCGCGGTCCTTGGCTCTATAACTTTTGGCAGGACGCGCAGCATCCGCGCGGCTTATGGCGTCGGACCTCGCTCGACGAGTACCGCAAGCCAACTCCTGTTTGGGATGTTTTGATCGATCTTGACGCGCTCGCGAGCGCTGAGCGCGAGAACTGGGTGTGGGCCGGCGTTCAATACCTTGAGCCGAGCTACGACAAATGCACGGTCATGCTGTCGCGCGGTGGCGGCGACGCGGTCGTCGTGCGCGAGTTCGATCCCATCAATAAACGCTTCGTGCGCGATGGGTTCGAGCTTCCCGAAGCTAAAAGCGCGGTGACCTGGCGTGACGCCAACACACTGTATGTCGCCACCGATTGCGGGCCGGAGTCGCTCACGACCTCGGGCTATCCGCGCACGATTCGGCGTTGGTCGCGCGGCCAGCAGTTGTCCAATGCGCCCGTCGTCTTCGAAGGCGAGCGCGACGACGTCAGCGTATCGGCCTGGGTGGAGCCCACGCCGGGTTGGTTTCGCGAGGGGTTCGTGCGCTCCATCGCGTTTTATCGATCGCAAACATTCGTCATGCGAGACGGCCAACCGGTGCGCGTGGACGTGCCCGACGACGCCGAGCCCGAGCTCGTTAAGGAATGGATGTACGTGCGCTTGCGCAGCGATTGGACGGTGAGCTGCGCCACCTATCCCGCGGGCGCCCTGATCGCGATTCGCGTGGATGACTTCCTCGCCGGGAAACGCGTCTTCGACGTGTTGTTCGCGCCGGAGGATCGAGTGTTCCTGGCGGACTACTCGCTCACCCGCGATGCGGTGTTGCTCGACGTGCTCGACAACGTGCGCGGCCGGGTCATCGAGCTAAAGCCGACCGCCCACGGGTGGGAGCGACGCACGCTTCAAGGCCTGGGTCACGGCCAAGTACAAGCGCATGCGTTCGAGCCATACGAATCGAACGACTACTTGCTGAGTTACAAGGATTTCCTCACGCCCGACACTTTGATGCTGGGCGAGATCGGTAGCGATAAAACGCAGGTGCTGAAGTCGCTGCCGGCGTTTTTCGACGCGCAAGGCATGGTGTCGATGCAGCACGAAGCGGTGTCGGCCGATGGCACTCGTGTTCCGTATTTCGTGGTGGGTCGGGCAAGCGCGATCGCCAGTGGCCAAGCGCCCACTTTGTTGTACGGCTATGGCGGTTTTGAAGTGACGCTCGAGCCTTGGTATAGCGGTACCTTTGGTCGAGCATGGCTTGCCAAAGGCGGCGTCTTCGCGGTGGCGAATATTCGTGGCGGCGGTGAATTCGGGCCGGGCTGGCATCAAGCCGCGCTCACGCATCGACGCGAGCGCGCATTCGAGGACTTCGAAGCGGTCGCGGCCGACTTGGTCGCGCGTGGCACGACGACGTCGCCGCACTTGGGCATCATGGGCGGCAGCAACGGCGGGTTGCTCGTAGCCGCCGTCATGCTGCGGCGACCCGAGCTATTCGGTGCCGTGGTCTGCCAAGTGCCGCTTCTCGACATGCGCCGCTATCACGTACTACTCGCCGGCGCGAGTTGGATGGCCGAGTACGGCGATCCCGACGACGTTGACGACTGGGCGGTGATCTCGCGCTATTCGCCATATCAAAACCTGCGTTCGGACGTCCGTTATCCGCCCGTGTTGTTCGTCACCTCCACGCGAGACGACCGCGTGCATCCCGGACATGCCCGCAAGATGTACGCACGCATGATCGAGCAGGGCCACGACGCGCTGTATTTTGAAAACACCGAGGGCGGTCACGCCGGCGCGGCCGACAACCGTCAAAAAGCCCGTATGAACGCGCTTGAATTCGCCTTTCTTTGGAGTCGCCTGCAATGACGGCCACGACGATGCGCGCGATTCATATCGCTCGCCCAGGCCCGCCCGAAGTGTTGCAACTCGTCGAACGGCCCGTACCGGTTGCCGGACCGAAAGAGGTGCTGATTCGCGTCGAAGCGGCCGGGGTCAATCGGCCCGATGTGCTGCAACGGCTCGGTAAGTATCCCGTCCCGCCAGGCGCGTCCGAGCTGCCCGGGCTTGAAGTGGCCGGGACCATCGTTGCGAGTCACGACCCAGCATGGAAGGTCGGCGACGCCGTGTGCGCGCTTGTGCAAGGTGGCGGCTACGCGGAATTTTGCATCGCGCCCGGCGCGCAATGCTTACCCATTCCTAGCGGTCTTTCATGGGTCGCGGCCGCCTCGCTGCCCGAAACATTTTTCACGGTGTGGAGCAATGTGTTCGATCGCGCGCATCTTGGCCAACGCGAGGATGGCGAGCACGAAACCTTGCTTGTTCAAGGTGGAACAAGCGGCATCGGCGTCACGGCCATTCAACTGGCGAAAGCGTTGGGTCATCCAGTATTCGCGACCGCTGGCACCCCCGAAAAAGCACGCGCTTGCGAAACGCTCGGTGCCCAGCGTGGCATCGACTATCGGCGGGAGGATTTTGTTTCCGT
>DASTRU010000279.1:0-4748 GCA_035761045.1 Burkholderiaceae bacterium
TTACACGCGCCGGCGGTACTCGTGCGTGCGCGTGTCGATTTCGATCTTGTCGCCAGTGCCCACGAACAGCGGTACCGAGATTTCAAAACCCGTGGCTATCTTGGCGGGCTTCATCACCTTGCCAGAGGTATCGCCTTTGACGGCAGGCTCGGTATACGTCACTTCACGAACGACAGTCGTCGGTAATTCCACCGAAATCGCACGGCCGTTGTAAAACACGACTTCGGCGGGCAAGCCATCCTCTAAGTAATGGAGCGCGTCGCCCATGTTGTCGGCTTCGACTTCGTATTGGTTGTACTCGGCGTCCATCCACACATACAGCGGATCGGCGAAGTAGGAGTACGTGACTTCACGGCGCTCTAGCACCAGTAATTCAAATTTATCGTCGGCCTTGTAAACGGTTTCGGTACCGGTACCCGTCAAAAGGTTCTTCAACTTCATTTTGACGACGGCGGCATTGCGCCCCGATTTGTTGTACTCGGCCTTTTGCACAACCATGGGGTCGTTGCCGACCATGATCACGTTACCGGAGCGAATTTCCTGAGCGGTCTTCATCGTGTTTCCGTAAAACGCGGCGAAGAAAATGCTGGCCGCGGGTTGTCGGTACTAAGTACCTCAAAAGCCGACGATTATAGCTTTGCGGTTACGAACTGCGTGAGCCGCTCGGCAAGATTCGACGCATTGTGCAACCGATGTGCCCAAGTTCTCGCATGCCCGTGCAAGACCGGCAACGCGCTTAGAAATCGCCGTCCGTGATCCATGTTGAACGCGCTCGTATTCCACGCGAAATTAGCCTCGCGCCATGCCGTTGCCGTTTGTTCATCCAAACCTTGCGTGTAATGGTCGACGAACGCAGCCAGCTTTTGAAGATGAGCGTCATCGTTTTGAGGGTAGATATGCCAAATAAACGGCAAGCCCGCGAGTTGCGCGCGCACGAACGAATCCTCGCCGCGCACGATGGCGAAGTCGCAACTCCATAGCAGATCGTCGAAATACTTTTGCGCGACAAACGGGATTTGAACGCAGCGCGAAGTGGGCGATGAGGCAATCTCACGAGGCGCCACGGGCACGAGCACCGTAACGGGCGAGTGCATCGCATCCAGCGCCTCGCACCATTGTGTAAACGCGGCGCTTGGATAACAAAACGCCAGTGCCACGACTGATTGAGCACTTGGTGCCACGCCAAGACGATCGAGCAAGTCACGTCGAGCATTTGACGACGATGTAAAAGCACGCCGCCGTGTTTCGTAATCGCGCTCGACAAGCAAGCCGCCCGTGTTTTGCGTAAACCCCGGGAAGAAGAAGTATTTCGTCAGGCCATTGCGCTGAGGGGAAGGAAGACCGTGGCATTGCTCGATCCAGGCTTCCGCGCTGAGGTATTCAAAATTGAGCCATACGCGCGTTTGGCCCGGCATCGCATCGACGTAACCGGGCGGCAACTCGCAAGCGAACGCTTCGATCACAACCTTGGCCGGCTTACTTTTTTTGATATGCGACGACCATTTCGCAACATCGACATTGCCAATCGTTTGCTGCTCCAAGCAAGCATCGAGCATGGGACACAAGCGCGCGAAGCTTGCGAGATCATCGACGACGAGCCGAACTCGCCAGCCATATTCGTTCGCTAATTGCCGCGCGAGGCGCCAGCACACGCCGATGTCGCCATAGTTATCGACCACTCGGCAAAAGAGGTCGCATTCGTAGGAAGTTAAGCGCACGGGCTCGACTATCATTGTTTAGGTAACGCACCGGTTTTATTCGTGGCGTATGGCTTGCGAAAGCCCACTACGCGCGATGTCTAAAAGTCCCACCATGACGGAAGCCACCGACACACCCCCATCGTTCGATCCAAAGCCGATTCTGCAAAGTCTGCCGCATCTGCCTGGGGTGTATCGATATTTTGACGCGGGCGGCAACGCGTTATACGTGGGCAAGGCGCGCGATCTTAAGAAAAGGGTGTCGAGCTATTTTCAAAAGAATCATGCGGGTACGCGTATCGGGCACATGATCGAGCGCATCGCGCGAATCGACATTACCGTGACGCGCTCCGAAGCCGAAGCACTGCTGCTTGAAAATAACTTAATTAAAACGCTGGCACCGCGTTACAACATCCTCTTTCGCGACGACAAAAGTTACCCGCTGCTCAAAATCACATCGCACGAATTTCCGCGCATGGCGTATTACCGAGGCGCGGTGGACCGCAAGCATCAATACTTCGGGCCATTCCCAAGCGCGTGGGCGGTGAAGCAATCCATCCAAATTTTGCAGAAGGTATTTCAGATCCGCACCTGCGAGGACACGGTGTTTGCGAACCGTACGCGGCCGTGTTTGTTACATCAGATCGAACGATGCACGGCGCCGTGTGTCGGCAAAATCGATCCCAACACGTATGCGCATGACGTCGAGGATGCCGCCCGGTTCTTGCGCGGTAAGCACGACGAGGTACTCAAGGACTTGGAACGCGCGATGCACGATCACGCGCAAGCGCTACGTTTCGAAGAAGCAGCCGTTGTCCGCAACAAGATCGGCGCGTTGTCGCGTGTGTTGCATCAACAAAGCATGGAAACGGGCGCGAGCGCGGAAGATGCGGACGTTATCGCCGTCATCGTTCAAGGCGGTCGCGCTTGCGTGAACCTAGCCATGGTGCGCGGTGGTCGGCATTTAGGCGACAAGCCGTTATTTCCCAAGCATGTGTTGGATGCCGAAGGCATTGTCGAGGGCACCATCGAACAAGCAGTCCTCGAAGCGTTCCTCATTCAACATTACGCCGAACACACCGTGCCACCAACGCTAATCGTCAACGTGGATGGCGGCATCGAAGACACCATGGCCGCGTTGACCAGCGAACCGGGAACGACGCGAACGCATGTGTTGTTTCGCCCGCAAGGTCATCGACGCGCTTGGCTTGAGCAATGCGAACGCAACGCTCAACTCGCGCTTACAAGATTGCTCGCCGAAGAGGGCTCGCAACAAGCGCGCACCCGTGAATTGCTTGACGTTCTCAACATCGAGATACCCGAGGACGACCCAGCCAACGTGCGCATCGAATGCTTTGACATCAGTCATACCGCCGGCGAAGCCACGCAAGCTTCGTGCGTCGTGTTTTGCAAACACGCGATGCAGCCGAGTGATTACCGCCGATACAACATCACCGGCATCACGCCTGGAGACGATTACGCGGCGATGCGCCAAGTCCTGACGCGGCGATATGAAAAGATCGCGCACGGCGGCGCGCCTATGCCCGACATCGTATTGATCGACGGCGGTAAAGGGCAGGTCAGCATGGCGCGCCAGGTGTTCGAGGAATTAGGACTCGAGACGAAATCGATTGTCGGCGTAAAAAAGGGCGAAGGGCGCAAGGTCGGACTCGAGGAACTCGTGTTCGCCGATGAGCGCGAACCCATTGCGCTAGGCCGTGAAAGCGGCGCGCTCATGCTGGTCGCGCAAATCCGCGATGAGGCGCATCGCTTCGCGATTACTGGTATGCGCGCCAAGCGAGCGAAAGCACGATCGGTCTCGGCGCTTGACGAAATCGAAGGCGTGGGCGCCAAACGCAAGCAACGTCTACTCGTTCGTTTTGGCGGCATTCGCGGCGTGATTGGCGCAAGCATCGACGAGCTGGCCTCGGTGGAAGGCATTTCGCGCACATTGGCCGAGCAGATTTATCGCCAGTTGCATTAGTCGATATCACCGCTCACAAAACAACGACCACCGTTCGTTAGAATCGACTGCATGCCCTTGAACTTTCCAATCCTGCTGACGTGGTTGCGCATCGCGCTAATACCGTTATTGGTCGGCGTTTTTTCGCTACCCGACGCATGGTTCAGCGGGTTCGAAAAAAACGTTTTAGCCACTGTTATTTTTATTCTTGCCGCCTTGACCGATTGGTTTGATGGCTGGTTGGCGCGACGTTGGAATGAAACATCGCAATTCGGCGCGTTCCTCGATCCCGTCGCCGACAAGTTGATGGTCGCGGCCGCGTTACTGATGTTGCTGAAGTTGCAACGCGTCGATGAATGGATCGCGCTCATCATCATCGGTCGAGAAATCGCGATCTCCGCCTTGCGTGAATGGATGGCGCGCATCGGCGCCACGCGCAGCGTAGCAGTGCATTCGATTGGCAAAATCAAAACCATTGCGCAAATGGTCGCGATCCCCTTGCTGCTGTATAGCGACACCGTGTTCGGAGTGCTTGATCTCGCGCGGCTGGGTCGCGTTCTGATCGTGATCGCCGCGGCACTTACCGTTGCAAGCATGTTGTATTACTTGCGCCAAGCCTGGCCACAAATCTCGGAGCGTACGGGTGTGTGACTTGACACTCGTGACGTGAATCAACACAATCGCGGTCTTCGGTGTGAGCCGAAACGAAGCGGGAATAGCTCAGTTGGTAGAGCGCAACCTTGCCAAGGTTGAGGTCGCGAGTTCGAGACTCGTTTCCCGCTCCAAAAATTCAAAGGGAAGCACAGCGCTTCCCTTTTTCGTCTGTGTAGTGAGATCCAAGGCGGCGTAGCAAAGCGGTTATGCAGCGGATTGCAAATCCGTCTAGGTCGGTTCGACTCCGGCCGCCGCCTCCACATTAACGTTAGTAAGCAAGCCCGCGCGAGGGCCTACAATCGCGAGCACCATGTGTATGGGCGCTGCCTCGGTGGCGAAATCGGTAGACGCAACGGACTTAAAATCCGTGGCCCCTAAACAAGGCGTGCCGGTTCGATTCCGGCCCGAGGCACCACGTGACGCGGTCGACATTC
>DASTRU010000280.1:0-9326 GCA_035761045.1 Burkholderiaceae bacterium
CCTTGCTCTTGAGTTCATCGAATCGATACGCCGCTTCGCGCGCGAGCACGACGGCGTGGCGCACGGCCCAGGCCGCGTCGCGATCGCTTAACGCGTCGGTCGAGGCCACCGCCAAACTCTTGGCTCCCGTCGCATGAGCGGCCTTATAAGCGGCACGCAACGCATCGGCGAAGTGCTTAGCGTTCCAATCGTCGGCATCGCCCGCGCCCGCGAGCAGCACGCGCGTCGCCGTTACACCCGGCAACTCGCGCAACGCGATCGATGAACCAATCTTGCCGGTAATGTCGCGCGCTTTGATCGCGCGTGTCAGCGCGCCTTTGGCCGCTTGATCGACACGTTTCGCGGCATCGGATAACGAGCCGTCGCCATAGGCAAACACAATTAAACAGTCGGTGCGTGCCTGCTCGGCCACAATTGCTTTCGTGCTAAATTTCAATCGAGTCCTCGGGTAATGAATAGTCGTCATCTTCCCGCGAGCGGGTCTTCTTCGTCAGCGAGCATGTTCACGGCGCGATCCTATGTTGTTTGAAAAAGCGCTGCGTCGCGAACTCTTTGCCTCGGCAAGTGGCGTATTCGTCACGCTACTCACCATATTGATCGCCGTCAGTTTAATCCGGATTCTCGGCCAAGCAGCCGCTGGGCGCGTGGGTGTTGAATCCGTCGTGCTTCTTATCGGACTGGCCGCGGTCAACTACTTACCCGTTGTGTTGGTTGTCACGTTATTTATCTCCGTGCTGCTCGTGATCTCGCGCATGTATCGCGACTCCGAAATGGTGATTTGGTTTTCAAGCGGCGTGGCGCTGACAAGTTTCGTGCGGCCGGTGCTGCGTCTTGCCATGCCGGTCGCGCTCGTGGTGTTTGGTTTCGCGATGGTGGTGTCGCCGTGGGCCAATCTTGAAATTTCGCAATTGCGCGCGCGGTTCGAGCAGCGCGACGATGTCTCTAAAGTCGCGCCCGGACAATTCATCGAATCATCATCGTCGGAGCGGGTGTTCTTCGTCGAAAACCTCGACGATCAAAAGCGCGTGGTCGACAACGTGTTCGCCACGATGCGCCAAAAAAACGGCGACACCGCGGTGCTCGTCGCTCGTACGGGCCGCATCGAAGAGCGCGCCAACGGCGAACGCTTCGTCGTGCTTGAGGACGGTCGCCGTTACGAAGGCAAGCCAGGCAACGCCGAATTCACCATCACGGAATTCACGCGTTATTCAGTCCGGTTGGAGCCGCGACGTATCGTGCTTGATCCCGCTGGCGCGAACGGACGCACGCTGACCGCGATGCAAGTGCTTGAAGACACCAGTCCGCCCGCGCGCGGGGAGCTCGCGTGGCGATTGTCGTTGCCGTTATTCGCGATCAACCTTGCGCTACTGGCGATCCCGCTCGCGTTCGTTAATCCGCGCGCGGGTCGCGCGGCGGGACTTATCTTCGCGATCCTTGCCTATGTGGTGTACAGCAACTTGGTGCAAGCCTCGCGTACCTGGATCGAGTCGAGCAAGATTTCGTTCGGCATGGGCTGGTGGATCGTTCACGCCGTCGTGTTCGGGCTTGTGATGTTGATGTTGTGGCAGCGGCGCAGTGCCGTGCGGCTCAATCCGTTTTCACCGCGCACCTGGCGCGCCTGGCGGTTCAAGCGCGGGGATGCCGCATGATT
The DNA here is from genome assembly GCA_035761045.1 of Burkholderiaceae bacterium. GTDB lineage: Bacteria > Pseudomonadota > Gammaproteobacteria > Burkholderiales > Burkholderiaceae_E > DASTRU01. The sequence continues at coordinate 1,652 of DASTRU010000280.1, forward strand.
CTTGCCCGCTACCTCGCGCGCGAAATTTGGCTCGCGGTCGGCTTTGTCCTGCTCGCGTTGCTGGCGTTGTTCTTCATCATCGACCTGCTGCGCGCGATCGATGAAGTCGGCCGCGCATCGTACGGCGTGCGTGACGCCGCTGTATTCGTCGCGCTGCAATTGCCATCGACCGCGTATTTGTTGATGCCCGTCGCGGCGCTGATTGGCACCATCTACGCGCTTGCGCAATTCGCGGCGAGCTCTGAATTCACCATCATGCGAGTGTCGGGCCTATCCACTCGGCGCGCGGTGGGTGCCGTACTGCGAGCGGGTGCCTGGTTGGTGTTGGCGACCTTCCTCGTCGGCGAATACGTCGCGCCGCGCGCGGAAGACCTCGCTCAAAAATTACGTCTCGCGCAATTAGGGCGCGCCGCATCAACTGACTTTCGCTCGGGGTTTTGGATCAAGGACTTAGTCACGCTCGACGGCGGCGATATCGTCGGCACGCGATTCGTCAACGCCGGACAAGTCTTGCCCGATGGAACCTTGCGCGACGTCAAGTTGTACGAGTTCGACTCACGCATGCGACTCGAATCCGTCAGCGTCGCCGAGTCCGCCGATTACAGCGGCGGCGTTGGCTGGACATTGCATAACGTTCGCGAAACTCGCTTTTTGGCCGATCGCGGCGCGGGCGGACCGTTTGCCAATCGAGAGTTGGTACGTCGCACTGAGACTAGCGTGCAAAGCTCGCGTGTATGGACGGCGAAGCTGGATCCCAACGTTTTCACTTCGGCGTTCATCACGCCGCAACGCATGTCCACGATGGCGCTTTGGAAATACGTGTCGCATTTGAAGCAGACGCGGCAAAGCGCGGCGAAGCACGAAATCGCGTTATGGCAAAAAGCCGTGTACCCGTTGGGCGTGGCCATCATGATGCTGCTGGCCTTGCCATTTGCTTATTTGCATGTGCGATCAGGCGGCGTGAGCTTAAAGATTTTCGCGGGCATCATGCTTGGGGTAGGTTTCTTCCTGCTTAGTAATTTGTCCTCCAACCTTGGGCTGTTGCGTAACTGGAATCCGGCCGCCACGGCATTGTTACCGGTGGGAGTGGCGCTTGCCGTCGCCAGCATTTGGCTTTCGCTTGTCGAACGAAAAATAAGGTGGCTGCCATGGAAGCGATGATCGTATTTGCCCACGGCGCACGCGACCCACGGTGGGCGGAGCCGTTCGAGCGCATTACCGCGCGCATCTCGGCGCAACGCCCGCAATCCCAAGTGCGCCTCGCGTTTTTAGAACTCATGCAGCCGAGTCTTCCAGACGCGGTTCAAGATCTCGCCGCGCAAGGCTGCACGCGAGTGGTCATCGTTCCGGCTTTTTTAGGGCAGGGCGGTCATGTTCGTCGTGATTTGCCGGCGCTGGTCGAAGCACTTTCCCATCAGCATCCGCACATCCGATTCGACCTCGCCACCGCGGTCGGCGAGTCCGACGAGGTGATTAACGCGATCGCAAGAGTGTGTTTGGAGAGTTTTGATAACGGAACCGACAGCCTTTTGCATTGGACAGACGCAGACATAGACCCGGACAGTCCATAAATTGCTTCGACAAATACTGGACTGTAGAATCTTAGGAAATCTAAAACTTATTCCTAGCCGCGTATTTTCACTGTAACTTCCTACGTATGGCGACGACGACAGTTTGTCCATTCGCACACATAGACAAATCAGTTCTGGACGGCCTAACTCAAGGCGTCTAGCATCCAATCAATGGCTCACCTGTTGTCCTAGACGACAGAGCACACGGTGGAGGAGAGGCAGCGGTTGCTGCCTTCTTTTGGGGGCGTCGAGTTTCTCGTCGCCCCTTTTTTCTTTGCCCTATTAAATTGCGTTACGAGTTCTATACTCGCCCGACTTTCCAACGAGCCGAACGGCCGCGATGAACCTTCATCAATTGCGTTTCGTCCGCGAAGCGGTACGTCAAAGTTACAACCTCACCGCGGTTGCCGCCGCGCTTCACACCTCGCAACCTGGGGTGTCCAAGGCGATCATTGAGCTGGAAGAAGAGCTAGGGTTCCAAATCTTCATTCGTCGCGGCAAACGTATTACCGATGTCACGCCGCCTGGCCGTCGCGTGGCCGAAATCGCCGAACGGGTCATGACGGAAATTGAGAACCTGCGCCGCATCGCCGACGATTACGCGGCGCAAGACGCTGGTTCGCTTGTGATCGCCACCACCTCCACGCAAGCGCGTTACGCTTTACCTACGCCGATCGCGAAGTTTCGCGAGATTTTTCCAAGCGTGCGGCTCACCTTATTGCAAGGCGACCCACAGCATGTCGCGCAGCACGTCATGCAAGGTCGGGCCGACATTGGCATCGCGACCGAGGCACTCGCGAATTTGGGTGAACTCACCACGCTTCCGCTGTATCAATGGCATCACGTCGTCATCGTTCCTCGGGGGCACGCGCTTGATGGTCGAGAGTCCATCACGCTCGACGAGCTCGCCGCTTTGCCGTTGATTACGTATGACTCCGCGTATTCGGGGCGTCGCCGTATCGATGCCGCATTCGCACGGCGAGGGCTAACGCCGTCCGTCGTACTTGAAGCGGTGGATTCCGACGTGATCAAGACTTATGTCGAATTAGGGCTTGGCGTTGGCATCGTGGCGAACATGGCCATTCAGCCCGAGCGCGATACGCACTTGCACGCGATTTCGGTAGAACCGCTTTTTGGCGAAAACGTTACGCGCGTGGCGGTACGCCAAGGCGCTTATCTGCGCGACTTCGCGGTGAAGTTCCTGCACCTTTTGTCGCCGCACCTGACTCGCGCGCGTCTTGAGGCCGCGATGCGCGGCGATCCAGACGATTTCACGATCTAAGCGCCCGCGTTTGAGAACCACTCCGTAATTCGGATGCGTGCCTCGGGCGTTAAATGCAATCCCAACTTGGTCCGACGCCACAGGAAGTCGTCGGCGTCGCGTGCCCACTCGCGTTTGAATGCGTGCTCGAGCTCGGCGGGTCCCACGTCGGCGCATACATTGGAGCGTTCATCGGCCAGCATCGCTTCGGCAAACGTTCCATACGTTCTAGCAAGCCGAAGAATTTGTCGTGGCGGGTGACGAGGGAACCGCGCGGAAAGCGCCGCGACGTAAGCGCTAAACCCTTGCTGCGGGTCGTGGGTCGTTGGTAAATCTCCGCCGGGCAGGGAGGTATGAGCAGTCCACGCGCCAGCCGTACACCCCAAAGCAGACGCGAGCATGGATAACGCTTCCTCCGCCAACCGCCGATACGTCGTGATCTTGCCGCCAAACACATTGAGCAACGGCGCGTTTGCGTCGTTATTCAATTCGAGCGCGTAATCGCGCGTCACTGCCGCCGCGTTGGCGCCGTCGTCAAGCAAGGGACGAATGCCGCCAAACGCATGCACAACCTGTTCACGCTTGAGCGGCGTGACGAAATAACGATTTGCCGCGCTTATCAAATACGTGATTTCGTCTTCGGAAGGTTGCGTTTGTTTTGGATCGCGCACCTCGTAATCGGTCGTTCCAATTAAGGTAAATGCGCCTTCATAAGGAATGGCGAACACGACGCGGCCATCGATGTGCTGAAAGATGTAGGCATAGCCGTGTTCGAAGATGCGTGGCACGACGATGTGACTGCCGCGTACCAAGCGCAGTGTACGTGGTTGCGCTTGCGCGAAGGGTCCCGCGAGCAATGCTTGTGCCCAGGGGCCCGCGGCATTCGCGATCGCGCGTACATGCACCTGCTTCGACTGCGCGGCGCTTTCAAGCCGCGCGACCCATCCGCTGCCACAAGGCCGTGCGTGCGTCAGTCGTGTGCGCGTCAGGATGTGCGCGCCTCGCGCGGCGGCGTCCATGGCGTTGAGTACGACGAGTCGCGCGTCGTCGACCCAGCCGTCCGAATATTCAAATCCACGCGCGTATTCGTCGCGTAACGGCATGCCCGCCACATGGCGACGCAAATCGATCGATCGTGAGCCCGGCAACCAAGAGCGGGTGGCTAAGTGGTCGTATAAAAACAAGCCCGCGCGAATCATCCACATTGGCCGAAGATGCGCTTCATGTGGCAACACGAAGCGCATTGGCCAGGCGATATGCGGTGCTTGTCGAAGCAGAATTTCGCGCTCGGCGAGCGCTTTACGCACCAAGCGAAATTCATAATGTTCCAGATAACGCAAGCCGCCGTGAATAAGCTTGGTCGATGCGCTTGAGGTGTGCGCGGCAAGATCGTCTTGCTCGACAAGCAACACCGAAAGTCCGCGTCCCGCCGCGTCGCGTGCGATGCCGGCACCGTTGATGCCGCCGCCAACGACTAAGAGATCGTAGTCGAATCCCGACGTAATATGGTTACTCATCGCGGCATCGTCTGGCATTCATAAGTTAAGCGGTTCCCACATCCCTAATGTTTTAGCGTGACGACCAATCCTCCATCGCGACACGAGCAAGCGCTCAAAATTTGCGTCGTCGGCCCGGGCGCGATCGGCGCGACGCTTGCGTATCGGCTTGCGACGCCCGGGCGACGCGTCAGTGTCGTCGCGCGCGGTGCCCACCTTAGTGCGATACGTCATCAAGGACTTCGACTGGTCGATGCGACGCGCGAATCGACCCTTGCGCCGAAATGGCTTGCCGCCAGCGATTCGCCCGCGGATTTGGGGCCGCAAGACATCGTGTTCATCGCGCTTAAAAGTTATGACGTGGGCGCGGTGTTGCCCCGGCTGACAGTCTTGCTTCACGACGCAACCGTCGTGGTGCCCGTGGTGAATGGCGTGCCCTGGTGGTACTTCCACGAGTTGCGGGGACCTTGCCGCGATTGGCAGCTTAAAAGTCTCGACCCGCATCAACGCATGTTCCATGATCTTGACCCACGACGCATCGTGGGATGTGTCGCGCATATCGCCGCGCAAGCAAAGGCACCTGGATTGATCGAGCATACGAATGGATCGCGCTTCATCGTGGGCGAGCTCGATGGCACGTATAGCCCACGCCTCGCGCTCGTGGCCAACATCATGGCCGATGCTGGTTTCACGATGGATGTCGTGAACGATATTCGTCGTGAAATATGGTGGAAATTGCTTGGCAATATGAGCTTTAACCCATTAGCCGCCTTGCATCGCAAATTAATTCACGAAATTAGCGATGACGAGGATTTATGCGCCATCGTTCGTCCAGTCATGCTCGAAGGTATGGCGATATGCGCCGCACTCGGTGTTCACATCACGGGTACTCCGGATGAACGCATCGCTGTTGCGTGTCATTTGCGCGGCGCCAAAATTTCGATGCATCAAGATGTCGAAGCGGGCCGCCGGCTCGAACTCGACTCGATCACTAAGGCGCCAATTGAAATAGCGGATCGCTTAGGCGTACTTGTGCCGGCATTACGCAAACTCGATGCCGACATCACGCGGCTCGCGGTGTCCCTCGGTCTTCACCCGTAACGCCCATTTCCCTTAGGAGCTTCGTCGATGGAAAAAGCGCGGTTCAATATCGGTTTTATCGGCGCGGGCAACATGGGGCGGCCGATGATCAACCATCTCGTGCACGCGGGTCACCATCTCACGGCCTTTGCTCGGCGTACGCAAACCATCGACGCGCTGAACGGCGAAGGCGTAATGGTCGTTGATTCGCCCGCCCAAGCGGCGGCTCATGCCGATTTCATCATCATCAACGTCACTAATACATTCGACGTCGAGGAAGTGTTGTTTGCTCCGCATGGCGTGATACATCAAGCGCGGGTGGATTCGGTGGTGATTGACCACAGCACCATTTCCGCGCGTGCCACGCGCGAATTCGCTCATCGTCTAAGCGCGAGTCACATTCATTTTCTCGATGCCCCCGTTTCTGGTGGAGTCAATGGAGCGCGCGCGGCCTCGCTCACCATCATGGTGGGCGGACGCGAGAATGTATTTGAACGCGCGCGACCGATCCTAAATGTGTACGGACGGGTGATGACGTATGTCGGCGGTCATGGTTGCGGGCAAGTCGCTAAAGCGTGCAATCAAATCGTGCAGGTCGTGAATATTCAGGGTATCGCCGAGGCGATGCTGTTTGCGCAAATACAAGGTGTCGCGCCCGATCGATTACTCGAGGCAATTTCGCCGGGGTTCGCGGGAAGCCGCATGCTCGATCTCATGGGACCCAAAATGGCCAAGCGCGATTTTTCAGCCGGTATCGAGGCGCGATTGCACGATAAGGACTTTAGCTTGATCGCCGAGTTAGCCGATGAACTCAATCTTCATTTGCCCGCCATGCGTGTAGTGGCGCAACAATTACGTGCCTTAGTGAAGGCGGGATGGGGTTACGACGACACGTCATCGCTGTTGCGCGTACTCGAACAAGCGCATTCATGAATGTAACGAGGCATACACCGACACCAAAACGTGTTGCACGCCACCAGAATGCTCAAAAAAACGGGCTAACATAATCTCCATGCAAGAAGCCTACGACAACCTCCTGAGCCAGTCCGAGCGTTTGCTCATGACCGCGCGTTCGCTCGCCAGCGAGAACGCCGCGTTACGCGAACAACTCGCGCATGCGCAAACACGCGCCACGAGCGCCGAAAAGCGACTTGCGGCCGCGCGCGCGCGTATTGAAGCCTTGATCGCGCGTTTGCCTAATAACGATTCGTTGCACCCGTAAATTTATGAGTCGCCCTTCTGTCGTGCCCGAGTTAGCCGTCGAGAACGTCGCCGTTAAAATCATGGGGCGCGACTATGTGTTCGCGTGTTCGGCGGACGAGCGAGATTCGTTATTACGTTGCGTCGCGCTTGTCGATGACAAAATGAATTCCGTCAAGATGATGGGTAAGCTTGGTTCGATCGATCGTATCGCGGTAATGGCCGCATTAATGATCGCGAACGAACTTATTGCACTACGTGACAGCGAGCCTAAAGAAAGTCACGACGAAGCGCTTGCAATTGAAGAAACGCTCCGTAGAATGCAGTCATTGAGCGAAGAGATACGACAGTTTGTTGATGACACTCAGGTGTATTCAACGAGTAGTCCTAATGAATTATTTAGGCATTGATTGCAGTAGTTGTATCTTTCTCGAACGGTCTTGCCCTGCCGTTCTCGCCAAGGCCAAACACTCCGTGAACCAATGTTTGTTGCCTAGGCTGCGGTGAAAATGCTGCTGTTGTGATCGGTCCAACATGCTCTTAGGAGCGGAGGCTGAACCTGATGCAGCAATAACGGCGGCCCCCTGAACCTCCGGTTCGGGATGATGGTCTAGCGGTACGAGCGGGGCAACTTATAGCGATGACGTTGCGGTTGCAGCGTCATCGGCAAGACGAAACGGCGCGGCGCAAGTCGCGCCGTTTTTTTAGGCGGCTTTATCTAAACCGTTCGCATTGATTGTTCATGTTATCGCTCATCGCATCGATCTCGCCGCTGCTGATTTTGATGTTGCTCGCGTTGGGCGCGGCCGTGGGTTTCGCGGCTGGCTTGCTCGGCATTGGCGGCGGTATGTTGCTCGTGCCGTTCCTGACGATGCTCTTTACCGCGCAACGATTTCCCGTTGAGCATGTGGTGCACATCGCGGTTGCCACGTCGCTGACCACTATTCTTTTCACAAGCGTGAGTTCGGTTCGTGCGCATCATGCGCGCGGTGCCGTGCTTTGGAACGTGGCCAAGGTGCTAGCGCCTGGCATCGTGGTCGGATCGTTATCGGGAGCGCAAATCGCAA
>DASTRU010000281.1:0-4890 GCA_035761045.1 Burkholderiaceae bacterium
TCCGTGGTGGCGTCGCGTGCTGAAGGGGGTGCTTGGCATCGCGATCGCGCTAACGCTGTTGGTAGGCACCGCCTTATGGTTGGCCAGCCGGCCGTGGGCGGCGGAGTGGCTGGCCGAGAAAATTTCAGCGCATAGCGGCGGGACGATCGAGCTTGATGGCGTCGAAGGCACCTTGCTGTCGGGGTTGAGCATTCGTACCGTGCGTTTCGCCAACGCCGATCAATTGCGCATCAGCATCGACGCGCTGCGCTTTACATGGTTTTGGGTGCCGCGCGATCTCTTCGTCGTGCCCGAACTCGCGGCGCGGCGCATCGTCGTCGAACCCGCGCCGCCCAAGGACGACGAGCCCGCGCGGCCGCCCGCGTCGCTGGCCTTGCCGGTCGAGGTGCAGGTGCGGCGCATCGCCGTCGATGAAATCGTTATTGCCAAACCCGATTCGCGCATTGAAGTGCGTGATTTGCTCGCGTCGTGGACGGGTGGGCGCGGCGGACATGCGCTTACGCTCGAACGCGTTCGCGCGTTTGGCGTGGAAGTGTCGGCGCAAGCGCGCATTCAAGGCATGGCGCCGTTCGAAACCGTGGTCGACGCGCAAGCGCGCTTGCCCGACGTGCCGCAAATCGCGGCGGTGGCGGCGCGGGTTGAAGGACCGCTCGCCGCGCTGCGCGTGGGCGCGGCCGCGCAACTCGCGCGCGAGGCGGGCAGCGTTACCGCGCATGCGTTGGTGCGGCCGTTTGAACGCGTGCCTGTGGCGTTCGTCGATGCACGCGCGCGCGACGTGCGTTTGGCGCGTGCGCTTAACAGCGAAGCGTTGGACGCGACCTTGTCGTTCGAGGCGCGCTTGCGTGCCGACGGCACGACATGGCGCGGCCCGATCGAGCTCGTAAACGCGATGCCTGGCGCGCTCGACGCGGGACGGCTTCCGGTTGAGCGCATCGGCGCCGAGCTCGTGGCCGGTGAGGGCGCGCGACTCGAATTCATTGTCGCGACCTTGCCGCAAGGCGGCCGCATCACCGGGCGCGCGACGCTGGCGCCCAAGCCGTTGGCCATCGCACTCAATGTGCGCGACGTCGCGCTTAACGCCTTGCACGGCGCGCTAGTGCCCATCCAAGTGGCCGGCCCGATCGAGGCGCGCATCGGTGAAGGCGGCCGCGTGGACGCGCGCGTCGCGCTCGCGGGCGCTGGGCTCGCGCTCGATGCCACCGCGCGTTCGACGGCCGAGCGTGTCGATGTCGAATCGTTCGCGTTGCGCGCGGGCGAGGGGCAAGTGGCGGGTCAAGCGCGCGTCGAACTCGCGGGCCGTCGCCGCGTCACGCTCACCGCGCAAGCTGAACGCTTTGATATTCCGCGTGTGATTGGCGCGCTCGCGCAATCCGCGCAAAGTGGTGTGCGCGAGGCGCGGCTTGACGGAACGCTGACGCTGGAAGGCGAGGCCGCGCCACCGCAACGCTTCGCGCTCGACATGGCCTTGGCGCGATTACGCATCGCGGGTTTGGATGTAGCGGGTCAAGCGCGGGGCGTTGTTCGCTTGCCCGAACGCGGCGGCGAAGTGGCGCTAAGCGATATCGACGTTAGCTTGCAAGCCGCCGAGAACACATTGACCGCGCGCGGTGCGTACGGTGGCCGCGCTTCAAACACGGCGAACGGCGGACTCGTTCTCGCCGTGCGCGCGCCGCGCATCGATCGTTTCGCGGCGCTCGCGGGAGTGCCGTTGGCCGGGCAGCTTATCGCCGACGCCGCGGTGGCCGCGCGCGGGCGCGACTTGCCAAACGTCAACGCCACGCTCGCGCTCGACGGTCTTCGCGTTGGCGACGAAGGCGCAACGGCGCGCGTCGATCGTCTTAACGCGACCGCCGTCTTATCCGACGCGCGCTTGCGCTTTAACGCGCAGGCCGCTGCTGTTTCCGCCGCGGGCGTTCGTCTCGATCAAGCACGCGCCGACTTGAACGGCGTGCTCGGCGATCACGTCTTCACGCTCGAGGCCGTCAGCACGATGGATAAGCAGCCCGCGCGCATGCGCGTTGAAGCGGCCGGTGGTTGGCGCGGCGGGCGCGAGCAAGCGTGGATCGGGCAAATTCGGCAACTCGCAAACGACGGCGCGTTGCCGGTGCGCCTCGTCGCGCCCGCGCCCGTCACCGTCAGCGCGCGCGAACAACGCATCGACGGCGCGCGCATCGACATCGCCGACGGCCGTCTAACGATCGACCGCTTTCAACGCGAGGGCGAACGCATTCGCACGAGCGGCGGTGTTGAACACGTGCCGGTGCGCATCGCGTCGCGTTGGGTTGAGCGGCTGCGCTCCACGCGCAATACGCTCGCCTTGGGCGGGCGATGGAATCTGGATATCGGCGAGCGCATCGACGGCGAGGTGCGCATCGCGCGCGAGAACGGCGACTTAGCCATCTCCGACGTCGCGGCTAGTCAGCTTGGCCTGACGCAACTCGAACTCGTGCTCAACGCACGCGCCAACGCGATCACCGCCAAGCTCGACGCCAACGCCGCGCGCGCCGGCGCCGTGCATGCCGAACTCAACACCACCGTCTCGCGCCGCGACGGGCGTTGGGGCATCGCCGGCGCGACGCCGTTGAACTACCGCGTGCAAGGCGTCCTCAGCTCGCTCGATTGGGTCGCCTTGGTGGTGGACACCCCGTTGCGCGCCGACGGTCGCGTGACCTTCGACATTGCGCGTTCGGGGCCGATCGCACAGCCGCGCTTGCAAGGCGCACTCGTCGGCGAACGCTTGAGCGTGCAAACCTTTGAGCCACGCGCGGCGTTGCGCGAGGGCCAGGTGCGCGTCGTCGTTTTCGACAATCGCCTCTCGCTTGATCAGTTCGAATTCAAAGGCCGTGGCGGCACGCTCACCGGCAAGGGCGCTGCAACGTTTGGCGATCGCGGCCCCGAAGGCGCCTTCAACTTCGCGATCGACAAACTCGACGCACTGACCGACCCGCAATACAAACTCCTCGCAAGTGGCGGCGTCGACATCGCGCTACGCAAAGGCACCGCAAGCATCACCGGCGAAATACGCGTCGACGAAGCACGACTACGGCTTACCGACACCGGCGCGCCCACGCTCGGCAACGACGTGGTCGTGGTACGCGACGACCCCAAACGACGCGCGCAAGACGAAGGGCGGCCCGCGCAACGGCCGGTGCCCGTCAACGTCGATTTGCGCATCGATCTTGGCAAGCGGTTCGAGATCAGCGGATTTGGCGCGACCGCGTCGCTCACCGGTGCTTTGCAGCTAACTTCAAATGCCAATCAACCATTGCGCGGCATCGGCACCATCGAAATCACGAGCGGCACTTATGCCGCTTATGGACAAGACCTCGAAATCAAACGTGGCCAAGTCGTGTTCTCGGGCCCGCTCGATAACCCGGGTCTAAGCATCGTCGCCGAACGGCCCCGGCTTCCGGTGCAAGTAGGCGTTGAAGTCACGGGTGCCTTACGACAGCCCAAAATCACGCTCTATTCCAAGCCCGAAATGACTAACACCGAAAAACTTAGTTGGCTCGTACTTGGGCGCGGCGTGGACAACGCCACGCGCGGCGACCTACAAACCTTAGGACTCGCCGCCAGCGCCTTGTTCTCACGCGGCGACGGACCATCGGCCACCAGCCGCATCGCGCGCGCGGTGGGCGTGGATGAAATTAGTTTGCGCGGCTCCACCGACCAGGCCAACGCCAGCGGACAAACCACGGCGGAAAGCGCCGTGGTTGCTATCGGCAAACGTCTTACCGATCGCTTGTACCTTACCTTCGAACGCAGTCTCGCGGGCACAAGCACCGTGGCGAAGTTGAAGTATGAGGTGGCACGGCGATGGAGCGTGCAAACCTCGGCCGGAACGGATAACGCGTTGGATGTGTTTTATACGGTGCGGTTTGATTGAGCAGTTGTCGACGCAACTTATTTCTAGCCGATGAGCCCCATCGCTCGTCCATTTTCATCAAGCGCCGCTAAAAGCCTTGCTCGCATGGCCTCGGATGCGGCGACTTGGCGGTGATATGTCTCCGGTTTGTGGGAGTCGTCATATTCAAGCCCGGGGGTTTGCAAGAATGCAGCGTGGTTTTGCACCACCTCTTCAATGTCAGAAGTATTGAGTGCCATGCGCGAATGACCACGATTGCGTTCGTTGTCCGCGATCCGGTCATCCAAACGTCTCACCAATTGAGCGCATACCGCGCCACAACTGGAAAGAGCAGCTTGCTGTAAGTCATAACACCGCGTTTGTACACGTTGCGCCGCTTTACCGCGTTCGGCACGAAGTACTTTCCGAAAATATCGTTCAGCGCGTGCGAGAAGGCCCGTGTCTTCGGACCGATTTACAAGTTTGTCCTCGGAAAACGAGTCGCATAGATAAACCACAACAGAGTTCAGTTTGGTTTTTAAATCATTGGGCGCAGCTACTAATGAATCGATACGAGGCATATGGAAAATAGCGGTGCACCAATGTCCGCCGGACATTCTTTCTTTCTCTCTTTTTCCTTTTTTAGCTGGCTTTGAAACACGTATCGTCGAAAGAAATGCCGCCGTGGTCTGGCCAAGCTCTAATGATTTGACGATGCTGCATATACGTGCCAAAAGGTTTTCATCATTAATCTTTTCCCGGTGCGTATCACTTCAAGCGCGTGCGGTTTTATCCCCTTTTTATGTATGGGTGTATCAGGCACGTAAATCGGCAAGTGTTCCACATCGAGATAACGAACAAGACCTAAATCCTCGTTTGCCAAAAGTCCTAATTCCACATCACTGATGTATCGATCAGGATTCAGAAGCGGACTGTCTTTAGGGCCGTTGCATGAAAAAAGACCTCTAAAAAGCTCTGAGTATCGATCTTCAATCGGTAACAATCGCTCTTCACATTGATCTCTCACTTGTTTGGCCTCTGCCTTG
>DASTRU010000282.1:0-5508 GCA_035761045.1 Burkholderiaceae bacterium
GAAGAATGCTCGCTGCCGTTCGACGATAGCCTGCGCCACCCTCAAGATCGTGTCAAACCTCTGTTGCACATTCTTAATGAGCCAACGCGCTTCTTGCAGATGAGAGGACAAGGCGCCGCGCGCACCGTCCGCACTCGCGGTGGGATTGGTCGAGGCCATCGACGGCAAAGGCGCGGAGCTCGCGCTCGCACCGCGGTTGCTCTTCAAAATCTGCGCGTACATTTGATTGATGCGCAACTTAGGCATCACATCGCGATTCAGCATCGCGACCCATTCGCCCTTGATTTTGCGCACGATCACGTCGGGCACGATGTAGCCCGACTCATGCTGTGAAAACGCGGATCCTGGATACGGATCGAGCCGACGAATAAGCGCATGGGCTTCGCGCAATAAGTCGTCGTCGGCGCCTAATAACTTGCGCAATTTCGCGAAATCGCGCTGTGCGAGCAGTTGCAAGTGATCGCGACAAATACGCAATGCGCAGGCACGCACTTGCGTATCCGCTTCGCGTGCGACGGGCAGGTCCGACAGCAGTTGTAGCGACAGGCATTCGGCGATCGTGCGGGCGCCCACGCCAGGCGGCTCCAGGCTTTGCACGATTTCTAGCGCCTCTTCGTACTCGCCCGGTTCGAGCGTCATGTCGTCCGGCAATAGCGACGCGATTTCTTCTTCGTCCGCGTGCAAATAGCCGTCGTCGTCCAGCGATTCAATCATCGCGGCCGCCAACACGCGTTCGCGTAAACCTAATTTTTCGACCACCAATTGCGCCAACAAATGCTCGCGCAACGTCATGCCGCCATCGCCTAATTGCGGAGGTGAATCGTCGTCGTCGCGTTGCGGTTTGCCGTATTCGGCGACTAAGTCCGCGCCGTACTCGCGGTTGCCGTCGTCGGGTTCCGGGTCGAGTTCGCGGGGCTCTTCGCGTTCGGTCCGTTCAACGGCCGGCTCGACGGTCATTTGCGGAGGCTGGTCGACGTAAAGCGAACCATCGGCGGATACATGCAGGCACGCGCCAATCGGATCGTCCGTGCGTTCCAGCAGCGGGTTGTCCGCCAGGATCTGCTCGAGCTCTTGGTTAAGTTCGAGCGTCGATAACTGCAACAGCCGAATCGACTGCTGCAACTGAGGGGTCAGTGCTAGATGCTGCGACATGCGCAGCTGTAACGACTGCTTCATCGCAAGCCCTACATCCGGAAATGTTCGCCGAGATAAACGCGCCGGACCGATTCATCGGCGACGATCTCCTCGGGGCGCCCGGCGGCCAACACACGGCCCTCGGAGATGATGTATGCGTGATCGCAAATGCCTAATGTTTCGCGCACGTTGTGATCGGTGATCAACACGCCGATGCCGCGGCTTTTTAGGAAACGCACGATGCGTTGAATTTCGAGCACGGCGATCGGGTCGACACCCGCGAACGGTTCATCGAGCAAGATGAAGCGCGGCGTGGTCGCGAGCGCGCGCGCGATCTCGACGCGCCGACGTTCGCCGCCCGAAAGCGCCGAGCCCAGGTTTTCGCGAATGTGTTCGATCTGCAATTCGTCGAGCAGCGCGTCCAAGCGGCGTTGCACGTCGTGCTTGGAAATCGCGCGGCCCCTGGCATCGGTTTGCAACTCAAGCACCGAGCGGATGTTGTCTTCCACCGAGAGCTTGCGAAACACGCTGACTTCCTGCGGCAGATACGACACGCCAAGCCGCGCGCGCGCATGCATGGGAAGTCGCCCGATCGATGTGCCATCGATCGTGATGCGTCCGGCTTCCATCGCGACCAGGCCGACGATCATGTAGAAGCACGTCGTCTTGCCCGCGCCGTTGGGGCCCAACAAACCGACGACCTCGCCGCTTTTCACGTCTAGCGAAACGTCCTCGACCACCGTGCGTTTGCCATAGCCTTTGCGCAAATGCTCGGCGATCAATACCGACGGGCGTGATTGTTCGTTGCCGGTAATGGCTTCGCCCGCGGCGGCGGTAATGCGCTCGGAGGTATCCATCATCGTTGCGCGGGGGATTCGTTGGGATTGAGCGTATTGGCCGGCCGCAGCGGCAGACGGCTTGACGCGCCCTTCGAGGGCGAGGCGTCGGTGGACGCACCGCGCGGAGCGATGGTCGCGCGTACCCGGCCTTGTGGATTGCCCGAATCCTTCGCGCTCGAACCGCCGGCGACGTTGTAGACATCGGTGCGGTTGTTGTAGGTGATCGTGTGACCGCTAATTTCGTCGAACACCTTGCCGTTTTGCAGACGGCGTAATTGCGCGCGCTGAATCAAGGTCACGACGTCGGTTTGACCGTCGTAATCGATGCGTTCGCCTTGGCCTTCGATCGTCTCGTCGGTCCCCTCGCCGCGCTTTTGACGAAACGAGGCGAGACGGTCACCGCTGCCAAAGGCGCTACCGAATTGAAAGCCTTCGGGCGATTGACGTACTTCGATGCGATCGGCCCGAATCACGAGCGAGCCGCGCGTGAGAACCACGTTGCCGGTGAACACGGCGAGTTGCTTTAAGTCGTCGTACGAGCCGCGGTCGGCCTCGATGTTGACGGGCTTGTTCGCGTCGTCATTCGTTTTGGTGGGTGGATTGGTTTGCGCCAATGCGATCGGCGCCGCGATCAGCCAAGCAAGGCCGAGCCGGCGCAGGCTTGAAAACAAACGCTTCATGGCGTCTCCTTCGCGCGTGGAAGAAAGCTCGCGCGTACGCGATCGCGAACTTCCAACGTGCGATATGAATTATTGAAGTCCATGCCGTCGCCGGTCAGAACCGAATGGCCTTGATCGATGCGTACGGGTGCATCGGTGAAGGCTTGATCGTCGTCGGGACGCACGGTCAGGCGCTCGGTGCGAATTTCGAGCGGAGGCGTCTCTGGCGTCGCGGCGCGTGTCATGCGCACGTCGCCGGTTAATTGCACTTCCTCGGCTTGCCGCAAGCTGACGCCGGAGTCGGCGGTGATCGTGATCGGTGGCTCGTTGGTTCGGGTTTGCAACACGCGCGGATTGGTCAACACCGAACGATCGTTTTGCGTGTAATGCACGAGCCGGTCGGAGCTGA
The DNA here is from genome assembly GCA_035761045.1 of Burkholderiaceae bacterium. GTDB lineage: Bacteria > Pseudomonadota > Gammaproteobacteria > Burkholderiales > Burkholderiaceae_E > DASTRU01. The sequence goes on from DASTRU010000282.1 coordinate 3,042, forward strand.
TGAGTGTTTCGGCCGTGCCGTTCATCCCGATGCGCGACATGTTGGCGTATTCAACGATGAAGTCGGGGTTGGCTGGCGATACGGCCGCCGGCGGTTCGTACGAACGACGTTGTTGATCGGCCAGCCACCAGGTGCCAAGCGCGAGCAGCGCGGCGATGGTGAGCGGCAAATAACGTACAAGAGGTCCCATCGCTCGTCACCCTTGCGCCATGCCCGAGGACAAATGCGCTTCGAACGCGCTTTGCAACACACCGCGCGCGTCGAGCAAGAACTCGGCGAGTTCACGTACCGCGCCCTCGCCACCGGCGCGCGTCGCAACCCAATGCGCATGCTCGCGCATACGGTTCGCCGCGTTGGGTACGGTGGCCGCGAAGCCCACGCGTCGCATGACGGCGAGGTCTACCCAATCGTCGCCCATGAAGCCCGTGGTGGCGGTGGTGGCGCCGACCGTGCTCATCATCGTGTCGAGCACGGCGGGTTTGTCTTGCACGCCCAAGGCGATGTGCTCGATGCGCAGATCGCGCGCGCGTTGTTCAACCGCCGCCGACGTGCGGCCCGAGATGAGCCCGATCGCCACGCCGGCTTCACGCAATAGCTTGAGGCCATGACCGTCGTGCACGTGGAAGCTTTTGAATAGCTCGCCATCGGGGCCGTAGTGCAAGCGTCCGTCGGTCAATACGCCATCGACGTCGAACACCATCAGGTTCACTCGCGCCGCGCGGTGACGAATATCGGCTGCCGACTGCATTCAAATCACCTTCGCGGCCATGAGGTCGTGCACATGCAACGCACCCACCAATTGGCCATCGTCGACCACCAACAGCTGGTTGCGACGATGCCGGTCGAGGAGATCGGCCGCTTCGGCCGCGAGCGCGTCGGAGCCGATCGACAGCGGCGTGCGCGTGATCACGTCGCCGAGCGTGATGTTGGAAAGATCCAGCGTGCGTTCGAGCAGGCGGCGTAAGTCGCCGTCGGTGAATATGCCGGCGATCGCTCCGTCATTAGCGAGCACGGCGGTCATGCCCATTCGCTTTTGCGAAATCTCGAGGATGGCTTGCGGCAAGGTCGCGTCTTGCGTGACACGAGGAATGGCGTCGCCGGTACGCATGACGTCGCGCACATGCGTGAGTAAACGTCGGCCGAGACTGCCACCCGGATGACTGCGCGCGAAATCTTCACGACCAAACCCGCGCGCTTCGAGCAATGCGACGGCAAGCGCGTCGCCCAACGCCAGTTGAGCGGTGGTGGAAGCCGTGGGCGCCAAATTGAGCGGGCAGGCTTCCCGCGCCACGCCGGCGTTCAAATGCACGTCGGCGTGTTCGGCCAAGCGGGAGTCGTCGTTGCCCGTCATCGCGATCAAGGCAGCGCCTTGACGCTTCAAGATCGGCACGATGGCGAGCAGCTCCTGGGCTTCTCCGGAGTTGGATAAGGCGATGAACACATCGTGCGCCGTCACCATGCCGAGATCGCCATGCAATGCTTCGGCCGGGTGAACGAAGAACGCGGGCGTGCCGGTGGAGGCGAGGGTCGATGCGATCTTCCGTCCGATATGCCCGGACTTGCCAATGCCCGAAACCACGACGCGCCCCTTGCACGCCAAGATGAGCGCCGTGGCCCGCTCGAACGCGGCGGCGGCCTGAGGCGTTGAAAGACGTTGATCGAGCGCCGACAGGCCTTCGATCTCGATGGCTAATACATCACGCGCGGCTTGCAGCAGGCCGCGTTGATTCGAGGTTTGCGAGAGAACTCGGTTTACACTTCCCATAAGCAAATTCTATACCGCGATATGGAGCACACCGTTATCAAAACAAGACTCTTTGTGATCAATACGCACTTCTTTTTTCCGCCCCACCTCCCTCTCTCATCGGCTAACTCTGCATGCTCGCGTCGTCCGCGCTCGAACTGACCTTGCTGTTGCTGTCGGCCGCCGTGCTTGGCGTCGTGGCGTTTCGGCTCATGCATTTGCCGCCGATGCTGGGTTATCTCGCGGTGGGGGCGTTGATTGGGCCGCACGCGCTTGGGCTTGTCCCTGAAACAACTTCCGCGCGTCATCTCGCCGAGTTTGGCGTGGTGTTCTTGATGTTCTCGATCGGCCTTGAATTCAACTTGTCCAAACTGCGCGCCTTGCGCGCGACGGTATTCGGACTCGGGCTTGCGCAAGTGATCGCAACCATCGCGCTGGCCGTTGCCGGCATGTTGACGATCGCATGGTTGTTCGCCGATTTCGCGCAAGGACGATTCGCGGTGAGTTGGCCCGGCGCGTTTGCCTTGGGCGCCGCGTTGTCGATGAGCTCAACCGCGATCGTGGTGAAGTTACTGGTCGAAAAACTTGCGCTTGAAACGCCGCACGGGCGGCAAATCATTGGCGTGTTGTTGTTCCAGGATCTAGCGGTCGTGCCGCTGTTGATTTTGGTGCCGTCCATCGCCAAGGGCGGTGGCAATGGCATGTGGCATTCGCTCGGCATCG
>DASTRU010000283.1:0-12962 GCA_035761045.1 Burkholderiaceae bacterium
TCCACTCGGTACCGAAATGCAAATAACGCACGCCCGCGTCTTCCGACAAAGTAATACTCATATGCTCAGTGCCTCACGCCAAACGGCGAGCTTAGCCTCGAACGACCACGATGCATTCGCTGGACTGGTGGACGGCAAGACTCGCGTTTGAAGTCCTAAGGACTCGAGGACGGGCGCGAAGCGCGCGGAAGCTTTGCCGTTATGGCACACGCGAGACAACTCGGGCGCGCGGGTGAGCATTTGAGCAAAATCGTTGACCCGAGCGTTGCGAATCGCACTATCTAGGCTGCCTTCGCGGTCACAGGCTTGGTACACGTCCCACAATCCAATCTGACGCGCGAGTAAGCATTCAAGCCGTTGCGTGTAAGGCATCGACACCAACGGCTCGCCCAGTACCGTCCCCACGATTCGCCAAAAGTGATTTTGCGGATGCGCGTAATACTGAGCCGCCGCGAGCGACGCGCCGCCTGGAAAGCTGCCAAGGATGACTAAGCGCGTCGTCGCATCGATGACCGGCGCGAGTCCGTGCAAACCAGGGGGCGTGTGCGAGATATCGGGCTCCTATTTCATCCAACCAACAACGCGTTGAGACGACGCACGAACGCGGCCGGATCGCTAAGCTGACCGCCTTCGGCGAGCAACGCGAGATCGAACACCGTATTCGACCAATCATCGAACCGCGCGCCCTCGCCTTCGGCCTCTTGCCGCAAGCGAGTAAGCAGAACATGCCGTGGATTGATCTCAAGGATCGGCTTCGTTTCCGGCGCTTTTTGACCGGCTTGTTTAAGCAAGCGCTGCAAGGTTCCGGACAACTCGCCTTCTTCGGTCACCAAGCAAGCAGGCGACTCGGTCAAGCGCAAGGTAACGCGTACGTCCTTGGCGCGCGCCTCCAGCGCTTTTTTCATCTTCTCCACCAAGTCCTTGAACTCGCCCTCGGTTTGGACTTGCGCTTGCTTCTCGTCCTCGTCTTGCAAGGCGCCAAGATCAAGCCCGCCCTTGGCGACGGACACCAACGACTTACCCTCGAACTCGGTGAGGAAACTCAGCATCCATTCATCGACACGGTCGGACAACAGCAACACCTCGATGCCTTTCTTGCGGAACACTTCGAGATGCGGGCTAGCCTTCGCGGCCGACCATGTCTCGGCCGTGACGTAGTAAATCTTGTCTTGCCCTTCCTTGGCGGCGGCGATGTAGTCGGCCAATGAAACGTTTTGCGCATCGTCGTCATTGCGCGTGCTGGCGAAGCGAAGTAATTTCGCGACCCGCTCGCGATTCGCATGGTCTTCGCCGACGCCCTCTTTCAACACCTGACCGAATTGCGACCAAAACTTGGCGTAGTCGTCCTTACGGTTTTCCGCCAGATCTTCAAGCACGCCCAAGACGCGCTTCGTGCAGCCTTCGCGAATCGCCTTGACGTCGCGGCTTTCTTGCAAGATTTCGCGGCTTACGTTGAGCGGCAGATCGTTGGAATCCACCACGCCTTTCACGAAGCGCAAATACGCGGGCATGAGTTGCTCCGCGTCGTCCATGATGAATACGCGCTTGACGTACAGCTTGATGCCATGCCGGCGTTCGCGATCCCATAAATCAAACGGCGCACGGGCCGGCACGTAAAGCAATTGCGTGTATTCGCTGCGACCTTCCACCTTGTTGTGCGTCCACGCCAAGGGGCTATCGAAGTCGTGCGCGATGTGTTTATAAAACTCGCGATACTGGTCTTCGGTAATGTCGGACTTCGACCTCGCCCATAGGGCGGACGCTTGGTTGACGGTCTCGTCCTCGTCCTTGATCACCTGCTCTTGCTTTTCCGCATCCCACTCCTCACGCCGCATACGAATCGGCAATGCGATGTGATCGGAATACTTTTGGATGATCGACTTCAAGCGCCAGTGGGAAAGGAAGTCGTCCTCGCCTTCACGCAAATGCAAGGTGACGTTCGTTCCCCGTTGCGGTTTATCGATCGGCTCGACGCTAAAGTCACCCTCGCCGGTCGATTCCCACCGCACGCCTTCGGCCTCGCCGGCGCGACGCGTTTCCACCGTGACCTTGTCGGCCACGATGAAGCTCGAATAAAAACCGACGCCGAATTGACCGATTAGCGCCGCGTCCTTTTGCTTGTCGCCCGACAGCCGCGCGAAAAACTCCTTGGTGCCGGAGCGAGCAATCGTGCCGAGATTTGCGATCGCCTCATCGCGGCTCATGCCGATGCCGTTATCCGACACCGTCAGCGTGCGTTTTTCCTTATCGTAAAAAATACGAATGGCAAGATCGGCGTCGCCGTCGTAAAGCTCGGGCTTGTCGAGCGCCTCGAACTTGAGCTTGTCGCATGCATCGCTCGCGTTGCTGATCAGCTCGCGCAGGAAAATCTCCTTGTTGGAGTACAAGGAGTGAATCATGAGATGAAGCAGTTGCTTGACTTCGGTTTGAAAGCCGAGGGTTTCTTTCATTGCGCCCATGTTGATTCGTTCAAAAAATGGTGAAAGCCGTAGGCCGACAGCGCGATATGTGGGCGGCGCGTCGTTAATCAAGAGGAAAAGTCGTGACAGGCGGGGCTGAAAAACGGGTGACTTCTCAAATGGACGTGTCGCCGACGCGCCCCCATCGCATTTCCAATGAGGTAGCGGGCCTGGGGTTTGGTTTGCTCGGCGTCACCATCTTTGGTCTAACGCTGCCCTTTACCCGCTTTGCGGTCGCGGAGCTTGATCCAACGCTGGTCGCGCTAGCGCGGGCATTGGTAGCGGGCGCTCTCGCGGCGGTCTTGTTGTGCGCCTTGCGTTGCCCATGGCCCACGCGTCCGCAATGCCGGCGCCTTGTCGTCGTGTCGATTGGCGTCGTTTTTGGTTTTCCGCTCGCCAGCTCGTGGGCAATGCGCAGCATTCCCGCAAGTCATGGCGCGATCGTCAATGGCCTGCTGCCCATCGCCACCGCGGCCATGGCGGCGTGGCGGTTTGGCGAACGGCCTTCGCCACGCTTTTGGGTATTCGCCGTCGCGGGATCGCTTTGTGTATTGGCCTTTGCCGCGTTTGAAGCCGTACGGTTGGGGCATGGCTTAGGTTTGCATCAAGGCGACGCGTTGATGTTGATCGCGGTGGTATTGGCCGCGCTTGGATACGCGGAAGGCGGACGGCTCGCCCGAGAACTCGGCGGATGGCAAACGATCTGCTGGGCCTTGATCGTGAGCCTTCCCGTGTTGGCGCCCATCGTCGCGGGCCTTACCTTCATTCATCTTGATCAAATCAAATTAGCATCGGCGCGCGCGTGGATTGGGTTTGGTTATGTCAGCGTGTTTTCAATGTTCCTCGGTTTTTTTGCTTGGTATAAAGGCTTGGCTTTGGGCGGCATCGCGCGCGTGGGTCAAGTGCAGCTTTTGCAAATCTTCATCACGATTGGATTCGCGGCGACGCTATTTGGCGAGCGTGTCGCGCTCTCGACATGGATATTCGCGGGAGCGGTGCTGACATGCGTGGCCGCTGGCCGCAAAGCGCCCATCTCGACAACAAGGAAAACGTAATGAGTGTTTACGCCGTTCTTGAAAAATTAGGCATTCAACTTCCCACAGCCGGCGCGCCCGCCGCGTCGTACGTCATGGCGGCTCAAGCAGGCGACTTAGTGTTTCTTGCCGGGCATATCGCCAAGAAAGGCAACGATCCCTGGACGGGCACCCTAGGCGCGACGATGAGCACCGATGAAGGCAAGGCCGCCGCGCGATCGGTGGCGATTGACTTACTCGCCACCCTTCACGCGCATACCGGCGACCTGAACCGTGTGAGGCGCATCGTCAAAGTCATGTCGCTAGTTCGGTCCACGCCGGAATACACCGATCAGCATTTAGTCACCAATGGATGCTCGGAATTACTCACGGACGTATTCGGCGAAGCCGGTAAACACGCGCGAAGCGCGTTCGGCGTGACGTCCATTCCGCGCGGCGCGTGCGTCGAGATCGAGTTGATCGCGCAACTTGCTTAAGCTTGGTTCACCACCGCGACGCGTGGCGCTACCGCTGCCATCGCGGTACCGCTCAAGTGCTCAAGACCAAGAACCGTGAGTAACGAGCCCGCGCCGTCGTCCGGCATGCGAACCACCGCGCGGGCTAATGGATCATGGGCCGCGACGCACCCCGATACGGGCTGCAATGCGCCGCGGTCCACCGTCATGACGCCCGCAAGCTCATCGACGCGAAGTCCTAAGCGGCAGCCATCGTCGAGTTGGCAGACGATGACGAGACATTTGTGTTCGTCCGCCGTGCACGCGCTATCGAGTCCGCGTAGTCGCGCGAGGTCGAATACCGGCAGCGGATTGCCCTCGTGCATGACGACGTAGGTGTCACGCCCCGAACGGGCGGGTAATGGCGTTAGACGATCGACCTCGATCGCCTCGCGCGCCACCGCGGCGGGCAAGGCTAGCCATTCATCCATGCACATAAACGCGGCGAGATCGATATGGTGTGCCGCGGACGAACGCGCGTTGGTCTTAGTCGACGCCCTAAGTTTTTTAACGTGACGTAAACCTTCGTCCAACACCGCATCGCATAAACGCACGAGCACGACGGACGCGATGTCGTTTGGCGCAAGCGTTTGGCTACATCGGTATTCGCGATAGCCGGCCGACATCGTGATGCCGAGTGCGTACCACCCGTCCTCGAAGCGCACGACGCGGCCCCGCGACTCGCCGCGTTTAAGCTTGGCTAAGTCGCGAAGATCGTCCACCTCGAGTAACGCACCCAAGCATGCACCGACCGAAAACTTTTTCGTCGTGCTTGCGATCACGACACCCATGCGATCGACGAACAACGCATCGGCTTGCGCAAGCGGCTCTCCGCGTACGTCGCGCGGCAGCGCGTCGCGCAACATCGCGGCGAATTGCGGCTCGCCGTCGAACACGATGGCTAAGGCACCCGCGGCGTATTCGCCTTGATGAGGTCCTGGAACGGAGGCGCAATAAATGAAGGTATGGCGATCGCCATATAAGCGGCTCGGCTCGAAATCCGACACCGCATAGTCTTGCCGACCCCGTAGCTGCAACGCATGCGAAACCCATGAAGCGTTCAACGATTGCCCGTTCAATGTTTGGTCGTTGCCGCTTGTCGCCACCACGCGTCCTTGCCGATCCAACAACACCAAGCGCGTGTACACCGTGTAGAGCTCGTTGATATGGCGAAGCACATTGACGGCCTCGGCGGCGTGCGTGGGATCAGGCGCGTGAAGCGCGCGTTGAATAACGCTATCAAGCACCCACCACCTACAGTCGTTCGCGCGCTCGTACAAATTGCGGTCCATGATGTCGATCGCAAGCGCCGAGCAAAATCGTGCTTCGTCGATGATCGAGGCAAGCGCCGCACTCCTAAGTTCCGCGGTGGCGTTCTCGAATACCGAAGTCACTTGCGCACCAGTGACCGCGACTTGTTGCAATAACACGGCGGCAAAATTAGCTTCCGTGCCTTGTCGATGCGGGCCGCACCCACGTACTTGTCCATTCCATACCGAACGTTCGAGACGACGTTGAATCGTGCGGGCCAAGACTGGAATACGCGCGAGCTCATCGCCAAAAAACGTTGAGTTCGTCATCGCGTGATTAAGCGTGTCGGGCACCTGCATCGCGTGCTGCTGCTCTTTGCGAAAGGCCAGCTCGACCGGCAAGAGCGCGAGTCCACGCCATCCGGGCCCGCTGTACCCCTGATATCCGGCGGGATCGACGCAAACGCTCAAGTACTCGCGGCCAGCGAAACAGATTCGACGCGGCTCGCGGGCGACCATGGACAGCGGCGCGCCCACGGGAAGCTGCCATCGATCGGAGCTCGCGAGGACGGTGCCCGCGTCATCGACGAGCGCGAGCACGGTCGCGTCGTCTGGCGGCACGAGACGCGTGAAGATCGCGCGCAATTCATCCTCTACCTTAAAGGAAAGCGCGAGCACGCCCAGTGGCGCGCGGCCTCGGTCGGCGTACACAGGCGCGGAATACAGAAGCCCTTGACGGCCACTTAATACGTCGACGGCGTCAAAGGTTTCGACGAATGCCGCTTGTGTGTTTACCGTCGTGCTTACGAAATCATGATGACTACGATCGATCGTATGGCGATGGTCAAGACGCGCCAGTACGTCGCCGTTGCTCGACAAGACCATCACATCGTCGTACACCGAATATTTTTCGACATACGCGCGAAATCGCTCTTCGAGCGAGGCGCGAAGCTCGCCACGCACCGAGGCATCGGCGGCCAGGAATTCGCGAATGGGCGCATCGGCCGCGAGGAAGCCGATGTCGGCCGTGCGTTCAAAAAGATTGCGAATAAGAATATCGATCGCGACTTGCGCCTTCGCGCGCATCGCGCGTTCGGCGTTATGCACCAAACGACTCGCGAGCGCGCTCAACAGCATGGTGTTGAGATGTTTGAATTCCGCGCCGGTGCCTTCGATATCGATTGAAGACCCAGTCATTTGCGCGAGCAAGCTCAGCTGATTCCAGCCGTCTTGCAACCGCTGCGATTCCTCGCGATACGCTCGCACTGATTCCATCTTGGGAATCAGTGGCGAGACATGCGCATTCAAGCTTGAGCTCTCGGCGTTAACCGCATCCATCGCGCATCCATTGCTTAGGTTTTTACCGAGCCACTATCGGTCAGCTTCCTAAGTAATCGAATGCGGAATTACACAGAGCGTGTGATGACACCAAATTGGCGCTTGCATGCCTTGGTTTGGTGCTTATTGGTGTGAAATTAATGCTCGCTCATACGCGTGACCACCTCATCGGCCAATGCAAGCGACGCGGTAAGTCCCGGCGATTCAATGCCAAACAAATGCACGAGCCCAGGTACGCCGTGCGTAGCGGGATCGCTGATTAGAAAATCTCGCGCCGGTTCGCCTGGCGCTTGAATCTTTGGACGAATGCCCGCGTACGCTGGCTGCAAGGCACCGTCGCGCAAGCCCGGCCAATATTTGCGGACCTCGGCATAAAACGCATCGCCGCGTCGTGGATCGACGCTGTAGTCGAGCGTGTCGATCCACTGCACATCGGGGCCGAAGCGCGCTTGTCCAGCAAGGTCGAGCGTTAAATGCACGCCCAAGCCCGCGGCTTCGGGCACCGGATAAATCAATCGCGAAAACGGCGCGCGTTGCGCGAGCGAGAAATAGTTGCCTTTGGCGTAATACGCGTCGGGGACGTGATGCGACGGAAAGCCTTCGATGGCGAGCGCGATCGCAGGCGCATGCAAGGACGCCGCGTTGACGACATGACGCGCGAGTAAGGTGTGCCCGCCATCTTGGCCGGCATCGAGTTCAATCCCGTCATCACGAACGCGGCCGCGCTTGAATGGACTTCTAAACGCGAATACCGCGCCCGCGCGCTCGGCGTCGCCTTGCAAAGCCAGCATGTACGCATGGCTGTCGACGATGCCCGATTGCGAACTTGCCAACGCCGCCACGCATTCGAGTTCGGGTTCCATCGCGCGCGCTTCGTCGCGACGGATGATCCGCAAATCCTCCACCCCGTTGCGTTCGCCATTGGCGAGCAGGCGCACGAGCTCGTGGGTTTGAGCGGGCGTTGTCGCCACGATCAATTTGCCGCATCGCTTGTAGGCGATACCGCGTTCGTCGCAATACGCGTACAAGGCGCGGCGCCCCGCCACGCAAAGCCGCGCCTTGAGCGAGCCATTCGGGTAATACAACCCGGCGTGGATGACTTCGCTGTTTCGCGCGCTGACTCCAGTGCCGATGCCGTCCTCGGCCTCGAGCACGATGACCTCGCGGCCACGCAGCGCAAGCGCGCGCGCAACGGCCAGGCCCACCACGCCCGCGCCGATCACGACTGTGTCCACGCGCTCGATCGTCATAAGCGTTGCGCGATGACCGAGGATTGACGCGCCACCGTCATCGCGGCTCTCCGCGCCGCCATTGGCGCTTGGGGTTGTACGGCGATTGACCACGCGTATCGGGCACCTTTTGTTCCGCGCGCCACACCCCGATCTCGCCAAGCTCGAACAACATGAATTCATCGAGCGGCACGCCGGCGGCGGCCAATGCCTTGGGAATTTCACTGCGCGGCGCATCGATCGGTTCGGTGGTCAACTCAAACGTGCCCCAATGAATGCCGATGGAACGTTTCGCTCGCACGTCGCGATGAATACGCACCGCTTCTTCGGGATTGACATGCTGCGGCTTCATGAACCAACGCGGCTCGTACGCGCCCACGGGAATGAGCGCCATGTCGATCGGCCCGAACTTTTGGCCGATGCGTTCGAAGTCGTTGGAGTACCCGGTATCGCCCGCGAAGAAGAAACTGAAATCGACCGACCGAATGACGTAACCCGCCCAAAGCGTCGCGTTGCGCTTGAAGATCGTGCGACTACTCCAGTGATGCAAAGGCACGGCGTGCACTTCGATTTCGCGACCCGCGACCGATTGCACGCGTTCGTGCTGCCACCAATCAAGCGCCTTGACCTTGGTCACGCCCCAATCTCGCAAGACGACGTCCATGCCGAGTGGAACGATGAACAAAGGATCGAAGCGCGCGGCTAGGCCGAGCACCGAGGCTTTGTCGAGATGGTCGTAATGATCGTGGCTAATGACGACGACATCGATTGGCGGCAATTCGTCCATGCTCATTGCCGGCAGCGTGCGGCGCTTGGGTCCGATCCAACTAAACGGCGAGGCGCGTTCGCTGAACTGCGGGTCGGACAGCACGTTGATTCCGGCCAGTTGCATCAACACGGTGGAATGGCCAATCCACGTGACCGACGTTTCGCTGCGATTGGCGCGCAGGAAACCTAAGTCGGGGACCAAGGGCCGCAGGTTGGTGGGAGTGCGCGTCGTGGTCAGCATGTCCCAATAAAACTTGCCGACCGACGTTAGCGGCGGAGCGATGCGCGTTCCGTCCGAGTTCCTAAATCCGTCCTCGTCGCGAGGCGCGGGACGTTCGTAATCGGGCGCGACGAATACGGTGTTGGGATCCACGCCGGACACGGCGGATGCATCGGGTGGCGCCTTGGGGGCCGGGGCCGCTGCTACTAAGGTTTCGCGCGCGTGCACGGTGGCTACGAGAAGCAAGCACGCGACGATGGGAGCGATTCGAAAAAATCGGCGTTCAAACACGGTTTGTTAACTCGCACGCAAAGAGTGCTGTCCTACCCCGAGGATGGGCAAGTCTCTTGCGAGACTGGACGGCGGGCGGGCGAGCCTAGCACGCGATGGGGCGTGCCGTGTAGATCGAATCAGGCAGGTGGATAGCCGACGGCGCGCAGCGCGCCAATCAATTCCTCGTGATTGACGGGTGAATCGATGCGCACCGTATGCGATTCGACATCGGCGTCGATCGTCGCCTTGGGGTCGAGCATCTTGACCGCCTGAGTGATTACGCCAACGCAATGGCCGCAATTCATCGCGGGAACGACAAACTCTTGCATGACAATTCCTTTAATCAACGATTGATCGCCGCATCATGGCAGCCGCTTTCACCACCTTAACCATCTCCGGCATGAGCTGTGCCTCCTGCGTCGCCCGCGTCGAGCGCGCGCTGCGCGACGTGCCGGGCGTGCGCGACGTATCGGTCAATCTCGCGACCGAGTCGGCGAACTTGGTGTCGACGGCCGACATACCGGTCACGCGGCTGCTCGATGCCGTCGCGCGCGCCGGGTATCGGGCCGAGCTGCGCGTTGAACCTGGCGCGTTCGCCTCGGCCACTTCCGCGTCCAGCGATCATCGCGCCACCTGGCTCGCGTCCGACGATGCGCGAGTGCTCATCGCCCTTGCGCTGGCGTTGCCGCTCGTCGCGCCGATGGTGCTTGGGCTTGTCGGTATCGACGCTGCGCTACCGGCCGCATGGCAATTCGTTCTTGCAACGCCCGTGCAGTTTTGGTTAGGCGCGCGGTTTTATCGCAGCGGCTGGGCGGCCTTGCGCGCGCGCACCGGCAATATGGATTTGCTCGTCGCGCTTGGCACCACGGCGGCCTATGGCTTGAGCGTGTATTTATGGCTCGCGCATCGCGAGCACGGCGCGCCGCACTTGTACTTGGAAGCGTCGGCGGTCGTGATCGCGCTGGTGCTGCTTGGCAAGCGCCTGGAAGCCCGCGCCAAACGCCAAGCGGTGAGCGCGATTCGCGCGTTGCAAGCCCTACGCCCCGACAAGGCTCGCGTGCGGCGTGATGCGCGCGATATTGAAGGTCCCATCGCCGATGTGCGCGTGGGCGACGTGGTGGTGATTCACCCTGGCGAGCGCATCGCGGTGGACGCGCGCGTCATCGAAGGCGCAAGCAGCGTGGACGAATCGCTCGTGACGGGCGAAAGCCTTCCGGTGCCCAAGCACGTGGGTGATTACGTAATCGGCGGCGCGATCAATGGCGAAGGCTTGCTCGTTGCCGTCACGCGCTCGGTCGGCGCGGAGTCGACGCTTTCGCGCATCGCGCGATTGGTTGAATCGGCGCAGGCCGGTAAATCACCGGTGCAGCGCCTGGTCGACCGCGTCAGCGCCGTATTCGTACCGATCGTGATCGGCATCGCATTCGCGACGTTTCTCGGCTGGATGTGGGCGCGCGGCGACATCGAAACCGCCTTGCTGCACGCGGTGGCGGTGCTCGTCATCGCCTGCCCGTGCGCGCTTGGGTTGGCGACGCCGGCGGCCATCATGGCGGGCACGGGCGTGGCGGCACGGCAAGGCATCTTGATTCAAGACGCGCAAGCGCTTGAACGCGCGCACGCGGTGCGCGTGGTGGCGATCGACAAAACCGGAACGCTGACCGAGGGCCGCCCGTCGCTCGTGGCCATTCATCCATATAAGGCCGACGAAGCCCGCGTGCTCGCGCTCGCGGCGGCGATGCAAGCCGGCAGCGAGCACCCATTGGCGAAGGCCGTCGTTCACGCGGCGACGGAACGCGGCATCGATCTTCCGCGCGCATTCGAGGTGCGAGCGTTACCCGGCCGCGGCGTGGCCGCGCGTGTCGAGCAATCGATCGTGCATATCGGCAGCACGCGTTTGATGCGCGAGCTGGGCGTCGATCTAAGCCCCCTGCTCGCGCAGGCCGATGCATTGCAAGCGCGGGGTTGCACGGTGTCGTGGATGGCCGCGGGCGACGCGCCCGTCGTGCTCGGCCTGCTGGCGTTCGGCGACGCGATCAAGCCGGGGGCGGCCGACGCGGTGGCGGCCTTGCACCAACAACGCATTCGCACGGTGTTATTGACCGGCGATCATTTCGCCAGCGCGCGGGCGGTTGCCGAGCCGCTTCGCATCGACGACGTGCGCGCCGACGTGCTGCCGGCCGACAAGGCCGCCGCCGTCACCCAATTGCGCGAGGGTGGCACCGTGGTCGCCATGGTGGGCGATGGCATCAACGACGCGCCCGCGCTCGCCGCCGCCGATATTGGCATCGCGATGGCGAATGTCGGCGGTGGTACCGACATCGCGATGCATAGCGCGGGCATCACGCTCATGCGCGGCGATCCACGGCTCATCGCGGCCACGCTTGAAATCTCCCGCCGCACGGTCGCGAAGATTCGCCAAAACCTGTTTTGGGCGTTCGTCTACAACGTGATTGGCATTCCGCTCGCGGCCTTTGGCTTACTCAATCCCGTGATCGCCGGCGCGGCGATGGCATTAAGCAGCGTGAGCGTAATGACCAACGCACTGTTGCTGCGGCGTTGGCGTGCCAAGAGGCGCGGTGTTGATTGAGAATTATTCTCATATAATACGCGCCGCAGCTAGCCAATCAGACCTTAACGATCCCATGGGATCGTTTACCCGTTCATTCATCCGAGTGCCCTGATAGCCATGCGCCGGCCGCGCCGACCAAGCGCGTAGCCGCAGATAACTCATCGGGGAATGCATGAACACCATCAAACGGATTTGCGCGGCCGTTGCCTTCGGCTCGCTTGCTTCAATTTCAATCGTCGCACCCACCACCGCCCACGCCGACGAAAACTATTTCGGCTACGTCTATGGCGCGGAGACATTGCCCGCCGGAGGGCTTGAGCTTTACCAATGGGTCACGCGGCGCGCGAACAAGGGCCAAGGGCACTACACCGCTTACGACTTCGAGACCGAGCTTGAATACGGCGTGACCGATCGATTCCAAGTGTCGGGTTATTTGATGTTCGAGCGCTACGACATCGCGGGCTTGCAAGACCGTGGGTTTGAAGACACCCAACGTGATTTCGTGTTCAGCGGCGCGAAAGCCTCGATGAAGTACAACTTCCTAAGTCCCTATAAGGATCCGTTTGGATTCGCGGTGTATTTCGAACCCGGATTCAAGCGCTACGAAAAAGTGCCGGGTACTAAGGTGAACGAACAGTTCGTCGAGTTCAAGGCCATCGCGCAAAAGAATTTTTTGAACGACCAACTCGTGACCGCTTACAACGCGACGCTCGAATTCGCGCGTCGCCAAGACCGTGGCGTGGCCGATGCCGAAGTCGGTAGCGAAGTGGAATGGGAACAAACCTTAGGCGCGAGTTATCGCGTGGCGTCCAATTGGTTCGCGGGCATCGAAGGTCGCATGCATAGCGAGTGGCCCGAAGGTCGCAAGGAACATCAAGCCTACTTCCTAGGCCCGAATGTGCATTACGGCGGCAAGCGTTGGTGGTTCACGCTCACATGGTTGCCGCAAATCAGCGGCAAGCCGCGCGACGATCGTTCCGATCGCTTGCATTTCAGCGAGCACGAAAAAGCGGAATGGCGTTTGAAGGTTGGCTACCACTTTTAATCGAACACAGAGTCGCGTCATGAACGAGTCGAATCGTTGGCTAATTGCTCCCGTCGCGATGATCGCGCCGGCCTTACTTCCCACGTCGGCGTTCGCCGTCGACTATCTCTCGTTTGAACAAGCGCAGCGGGCTTTATTTCCGGAAGCAAGCGCCTTTATTGAACGACCGCTTAACTTAAGCGGCGAGCAACGAAAGGTGATCGCCAGCGCGTCCCCCACGCGCACGCGCTTGCCCGAGCGCGTATGGGAGGTGCGTCGCGGCGATCAACGTATTGGCTGGTTC
>DASTRU010000284.1:0-15838 GCA_035761045.1 Burkholderiaceae bacterium
TTCGCCCGCGCCCAGCACGAGAACGCGCGGCGTGTGTTGGAGTTGAAGTGCGTTGAACATGCTCATCACCGCAGCTTCAAGGTGGAAAGACCAAACAACACGAGCAGCATCGTGATGATCCAAAACCGCACGACGACTTGCGTTTCCTTCCAGCCCGAGAGTTCGTAGTGATGATGCAAGGGCGCCATGCGAAAGATGCGCTTGCCGCCCGAGTACTTGAAGTACAGCACTTGGATCATCACCGACAGCGTCTCGGCGACGAACACGCCGCCCATGATGAAGAGCACCATTTCCTGGCGCACGATGACCGCGATCGTGCCCAGCGCACCGCCAAGCGCGAGCGCGCCCACGTCACCCATGAACACTTGCGCCGGATAGGCGTTGAACCACAAGAACGCGAGCCCCGCGCCCGCGAGCGCGCCGCAGAAAATCAATAACTCGCCCGCACCCGGGATGTAGGGAATCAACAGGTACTTGGAGAACACGGCGCTGCCAGTCACGTAGGCAAACAGACCCAAGGCGGAGCCGACCATCACCACCGGCATGATCGCGAGGCCATCCAAGCCGTCGGTCAAATTCACCGCGTTGCTGGTGCCGACGATCACGAAATACGTCAGCACGATGAAGCCCCATACGCCCAGCGGATACGCGACGTTTTTAAAGAACGGCACGATCAAATCCGCGCGCGGCGGCAGCGACAACGCGAACCCGCTTTGCACCCATTGCAGTAGCAAGCCCAGCGCGTTGATGTTGTTCGCGCCGCCCACGCTAAACGCGAGATAAAACGCGGCGACCAAGCCCACCACCGTCTGCCAAAAATATTTTTCCTTCGCCGACAAACCCTTGGGATTGCGATGCACGACCTTGCGGTAATCGTCCACCCAACCGATCCAACCAAAGCCAAAGGTCACGATCAGCACGATCCAGATGAATCGGTTGCTCAAGTCCATCCACAACAAGGTGGAGATGCCGATCGACAACAAAATCAGCGCGCCGCCCATCGTCGGCGTGCCGGATTTGACGAGGTGGGTTTGCGGCCCGTCGGTGCGCACCGCTTGGCCGACTTTCCATGCGGTGAGGCGGCGAATGACGGGCGGGCCGGCGAGCAGCCCAATCACGAGCGCCGTCATCGTGGCGAGCACGGCGCGCAAGGTCAGGTAATTAAAGACCGCGAACGCGCGCACGTCCTGCGCAAGCCATTGAAAAAGTTCTAACAGCATGGGTGTGGATCGAATTGTTTTTGTCGTGATGGTTGAGCGTTCATCGCGCGTGCTCCTGTTCCTGCTCCACGAGCGCGGCAACGATGTGTTCCATGCGCATGAAGCGCGAGCCTTTGACCAACGCCACCTGCGGCGGCGCGAGGTCGCGCACCGCGTCGATGGCGTCGGTGTGTTGCGTGTAATGCGTGGCGTTGGCGCCATAGGCCCGCGCGGTATCGCGCGTGGCGTCGCCCACGCAAATCAAGCGGCCAATGCCGCGCGCTTTCGCGTATTCGCCCACTTCGCGATGAAACGCCGGACCTTGATCGCCAACCTCGCCCATGTCGCCCAACACCAGCACGGTGGATGCGCCATGCGCGGCGAGCACGTCGATGGCCGCGCGGACCGAATCGGGATTGGCGTTGTAGGTGTCGTCGATGACGAGCGCGCCATTGGCGCGGCGCTTTTGCACTAAGCGACCTTTGACTGGCGCGAAGGCTTCGAGGCCGCGCGCGATCGCATCGGCGCTCACGCCGGCCGCATGCGCGCACGCCGCGGCGGCAGTGGCGTTGAGCGCGTTGTGCAAGCCGACGGTTTGCAAACGCACCGCGTCGATCGTCACCGCGCCGCTTAACGATAGCCGCAAGCCTTGCGCGTCTTGCGTCGCCTGGCAGCGCACGTCGCCTTCGTCCAGACCAAAGGTCAAGCACGCGCGGCGCCCGGCGAGGTCGCGCCACAACGCGTCATACGGCGTGCCGGCCGGAAACACCGCCACGCCATCGGCCGCGAGTTGCGCGAAGCACGCCGCGTTTTCCGCCGCGACCGCCTCGACCGAGGCCATGAATTCTTGATGCTCGCGCTGCGCGTTGTTCACGAGCGCGACGTTCGGTTGCGCGATGCGCGCGATGCGCGCGATCTCGCCCGGATGATTCATGCCGAGCTCGATCACCGCCGCGCGATGCGTGTCGTTCAGCCGCAGCACCGTTAGTGGTACGCCGATCTCGTTGTTCAAATTGCCTTGCGTCGCGAGTCGATGCTCGGCGCCACACGCGGCGGCCAAGATGCTCGCGATCATTTCCTTGACGGTGGTCTTGCCGTTGCTGCCAGTCACCGCGATGGTGGGCAGCGCGAAGCGCCGACGCCAGCCAAACGCCAAATCGCCGAGCGCGCGCAAGGTGTCGGTCACGCGGATGCAGGCGAAGCTTGCGTCGTTCACATCCACATCGCGATGCACGAGCGCGGCAACGGCGCCGGCCGCGCGGGCTTGCGCGACGAAGGCGTGGCCGTCAAACCGCTCGCCAGCCAGGGCGACGAATAAATCGCCGGCTTGAATCGTGCGCGTATCGGTATGCACGCGCGCGATGGCACGCGAGGCATGCGTTTCGTTGGCGAGCGTGCCGCTCGTCATCGCGGCCACGGCGCGCAAGGTGAGCATCGCGGGCGCGTTCATGCGTGCGCCTCCCGCGCGGCGAGCGCGTCGCGCGCTTCGTCGGGGTCGTAAAACGGATGCTGAACGCCCGCGATGTCTTGCGTGCGCTCGTGGCCCTTGCCAGCGAGCAAGATCACGTCGCGCGCGTCGGCTTGCGTAATCGTCGAGCGAATCGCTTCGCGCCGGTCGAGTTCCACGCGATGAACGGCATGAGCGGGCAGCCCCGCGCGCATGTCGTTAAGAATCGCGGCCGGGTCTTCGTTGCGTGGGTTGTCGCTCGTGAGCACGACGACATCGGCGAGTTTGGCGGCGGCGGCGGCCATCAATGGGCGCTTGCCTTTGTCGCGATTGCCGCCGCAACCGCATATGGCGATCAAGCGTCCGCCGCGCACGCGCGCGACGGGGCGCAAGGCCTCGAGCGCGTTTTCAAGCGCGTCGGGCGTATGCGCGTAATCGACGACCACGAGCGGCGCGGCACCGGCCTGCGCCGGTTGCACGCACTGCAAGCGCCCTTCGGCGGGCGCGACGTCGCGCAGCGCATCGACGGCCGCTTGCGCATCGATGCCAGCGCCGATCAGCGCGCCCAAACACGCAAGCCAATTAATGACGTTGTAGCGACCCAGCACGCCGAGTTCGACGTTGAACACCGCGCCGTCGTCCAAGCGAACCGCGAAAGCCGTGCCGTCGCGCAGCGTGCGTACGTCGTAAGCGCGAATCAAGTGTTCAACGGCCGACGCATCGGCGACGTCGCTCAAGGTCACGCCCATCGTGCGAATACCGTTGCCTCGCGCGCGCGCGGCCATGCGTGGGCCGGCCGCGTCGTCGAGCACCACGACGGCGGCGCGCGCCTCGCGACGATCGAACAAGCGCGCCTTGGCGGCTTCGTACTCGGCCATCGTGCCGTGGTAGTCGAGATGGTCGCGCGTGAGGTTGGTGAACACCACGACATCGAAATGCAGGCCGTCGAGCCGGCCTTGGTCCAAGCCAATCGACGAAACCTCGATCGCCAGCGCTTGCGCGCCTTGCGCGTGCAAGTCGCGCACGGCTTCGTGCAAGCGCCAAATGTCGGGCGTGGTGAGTCCCGTGGAATCGAGCGCGCCCGGAAAGCCCGCGCCCAAGGTGCCGATCGTCGCGCACCGTTGACCGAGGCGGTTCAGCGCATGCGCGAGCCAGCTCGTGCACGTGGTTTTGCCGTTGGTGCCCGTCACGCCGATGGTCAACATCGACGCATCGGGCGCGCCGTAATGCGCGCGCGCGAGGGAGCCGGCGATGCGCGTCAAGCCGTCCACCGCCAAGGCCGGCGCGCCAGGGGCGCGCAATTCCGCGCCTTGGGCCTCGTGCATGACCGCGATCGCGCCGCTCGCCAAGGCGGTGTCGATGAACGCGCGGCCATCCGCCCGGCCACCCGGCACCGCCACGAACACATCGCCCGAACGCACGCGGCGGCTGTCGGCGACTAAGCGCGCATGCGGCGCGACGCCGCGCAGCCAGTGCAGCGCGGCGTCGAGCGCGCGTTGATCGGCGGCGGCGGTCACAAGCTTTCCTGCACGCCTTCGGCGGGCGTGATGCTGGTTTTGAACGGCGCGTCGGGCGGCACGTTGAGCAACCGCAACGCCGCGCTCGCGATCGACGCGAAGGCCGGCGCGGCCACGTCGCCGCCGTAATACTTGCCTTGCGGCTCGTCGATCATCACCGCGATGACGATGCGCGGATCGGATGCCGGCGCGAAGCCGGCGAACGAGCCGATGTACTTGCCGTCGGCGTACCCGCCGTTTTCCTGCTTGCGCGCGGTGCCGGTTTTACCGGCGACGCGGTAGCCAATGATTTGCGCTTTCGGCGCGGTGCCGCCGGGGCCGGTCGCCATCTCGAGCATGTCGCGCAGGACCTTCGCGGTGGCCGACGACATCACGCGCGTGCCTTGCGCGGGTGCGTCGGCTTTCAGCAACGTCAGCGGCGCGATGTCGCCGTCGCGCGCGAACGCGGTGTAGGCGCGTGCCAATTGCGCGAGCGATACCGAAATGCCGTAGCCGTACGACATCGTGGCCTGTTCGATTGGCCGCCAGCTCGTGTAGGGCCGCACCCGGCCCGAGGCCGCGCCCGGAAACGCAAGCCGCGCGAGCTGCGGCGCTTCGGTCGGCGACGTGATGGTTCCCCCAAAGGTGGGCGCTTGACCAAAGCCGACCGAGGTGAACATCTCCCACATTTGCTGCGCCGGCATTTGCATGGCCATCTTGGTCGTGCCGACGTTGCTCGACTTTTGGACCACCTCGGCCACCGTCAACGCGCCGTGCGGATGCGCGTCGCTGATCGTCGCGGTGCCAATCGTCAGTCGCCCTGGCGCGGTTTGGATCACCGTATTGGGCGTGACGCGGCCGGTTTCGATCGCCAACGCGGCGGTGAACGGCTTCATCGTGGAGCCGGGCTCGAACAAATCGGTGATCACGCGGTTGCGCAATTGCGCGCCCGCGAGCTTGGTGCGCTGGTTCGGGTTGTAGCTCGGCAAATTCGCCAGCGCGAGCACCTCGCCGGTTCGCGCATCCACCACGATGGCGGCACCCGCCTTCGCGTGGTGTTGATCCACCGCGGCCTTCAGCGCCGAATACGTCGCGCTTTGGATCTTCGCGTCGATCGACAACGCCACGTCGCGACCGTCGACCGGGGCGCGCAGCAACGCGCTTTCCTCGATCACCCGGCCGAGCCGGTCCTTGATCACGCGCCGGCTACCCGGTTGCCCGGCCAGCACGCGCTCCAACGCCAACTCCACGCCCTCTTGGCCGACTTCTTCCACGTTCGTGAAGCCCAGCACGTGCGAGAAGGTTTCGGCTTCGGGGTAGTAGCGGCGGAATTCGCGTCGCTGATGAATGCCTTGCAATTCAAGCGCGGCGATTCGCTCGGCGGTCGCCATATCGACCTGGCGCTTGAGGTAAACAAACTTGCGATCGTCTTGATCGAGCTTGCGGCGCAATTCCTTCTCGGGCATGTCGAGCAGCTTGGCCAGGCGCGCGATCTTCGGGCTTTTGGTGTCGACGTCCTCGGGAATCGCCCAAATCGCCTTGACTTGCACCGACGATGCCACCACCACGCCGTTGCGATCGGTGATCTTGCCGCGCATGGCCGGCATCTCGAGCACGCGCTGATAACGCGATGCGCCTTGCTGTTGCAAGAAATCATGCGAAACGCCTTGCAGCCACAGCGCGCGACCCAACAAGGCGACGAACATCACCGTCAAGCCGAACGACACCAGCTTCGACCGCCACGCCGGCAACCGCACGGCGAGTACCGGGCTTGAGGTAAAGCCCATGCCTTTGGCGCCTTGTCTCATCGCGCACCCCCAGGCGTTGCCTTGGTGTTTTTACCCTCGGCCGCGTTCATGTACTGCGTCCGATCGGGCGTGACGGGCCGCATGCCGAGCTGCTGGCGCGCGGTCTGTTCGATCAAGCTGTGTTTTCCCCACGCGGTTTGTTCGAGCTGCAACTGCGCCCATTGCTGATCAAGCCGGCGTTGCTCGTCGCGCGCGCGTTCGAGTTCCACGAACACATGGCGCGCGCGCTGCTGCGACGTGACGAGCGACAAGGCGCTGACCACGACCGCCACGGCGAGCACTAAGTGGCCGATCCTCATGCCTCGCTCCCGGCGCGCAGCGGCGCTTCGGTGCGCGTGGCCGCGCGCAGCACCGCCGAGCGCGCGCGCGGATTAGCCGCGATTTCCGCCGCGCTAGGCAATACGCGTTCGAGTTCGGTTAACGCCGGCGCGGGCAGTTCGCTTTCGCGCAACGGCAAGCGCGCGAGCGCTTCGGGCACCCGCGTTTGCATCTGTAAAAACCGTTTGACGATGCGGTCTTCAAGCGAATGAAACGAGATCACCGCGACGCGCCCGCCGGGCACTAGCCGCTTGACCGCCGCCTCCAGCGCTATCGGAAGCTCTTCCAGCTCACGGTTGACGTGAATCCGTAGAGCTTGAAAGGTGCGCGTCGCCGGGTCTTGCCCCGGTTCGCGCGAACGCACCGCGCGAGCCACGATCGCGGCAAGATCGCTGGTGCGCGTGATCGGCTGTTGCGCGCGGCGAGCAGTAATCGCCTTTGCAACCGAGACAGCAAACCGTTCTTCCCCATAGTCGCGTATCACCCTAGCGAGCTCGCCCTCCGCGGCGGAGGCGACAAAATCAGCGGCCGAGGCGCCGCGCGTGGTGTCCATGCGCATGTCCAGCGGCCCGTCGTAGCGAAAGCTAAAGCCGCGACGCGGATCGTCGAGTTGCGGCGAACTCACGCCCAGATCGAACAACACGCCGTCCACGCGATCGATGCCGCGCGCATCCAGCTCGGGCCCGAGGTCGACGAAGCCGGCATGCACGATGGAAAAGCGCGGATCGTCGATGGTCGCGGCCGCCGCGATGGCTTCCGGATCCTTGTCGAACGCGACCAAACGACCTTGCGCGCCCAAGCGCGCGAGCACCGCGCGCGAATGACCACCGCGCCCAAACGTCGCGTCCACATACACGCCGTGCGCGCGCACCCGTAATGCAAGGAGGGATTCCTCCAGCAGCACGCTTTGATGCCGGCCGGTCGATGGTTCCACGTTCGAGCGGCCCTTAGAAAGAAAAACTGCCAAGGGACTCGGGTAACCCAGCCTCTAATGCCTGGGCCTCGAGCGCATCGTGCGTGGCGCGGTCCCACAACTCGAAGTGCGCGCCCATGCCGAGCAGCAGGACGTCTTTTTCGAGCTTGGCGGCGGCGCGTAATTCCGGGCTGATCAACATGCGGCCCGAGCCGTCGAGATCGACATCCAATGCGTGGCCGAGCAGCAGGCGTTGCAAAGCGCGCGCGGACGCTGGAAAGGCTGAAATTTCGCGCCGCTTTTCTTCCCACACGGGGCGCGGGTAGAGCAACAAGCACCCATCGGGATGCCGAGTCAAAGTGAGTTGTCCCGCGCATTGCTGTTGCAGCGCGTCACGATGCCGAGCAGGAACGGATAACCGCCCTTTCGCGTCGAGACTTAGCGCTGAACCGCCTTGGAACACGGGTACCCCCTGGGAACGAAATGTGCTGGAATTTTGGGCCACATCGACCCACTTTTTTGCACTTCCTCCCACTTTAGGGAAACCCCCCTACCCGGTCAAGCCGACTCCTTTGAATTTCATTGGCAGAACAAGGACTTAGCGAACTTTTTTACATTTCCTTGAGAGTCGAAAACACTTAGAAATGAGGGGGTTGGCGATACAAGTGCAAGTACCTTGTCAACACATCGGCGATTTATCGTAAATGTGATGTATTGCGCGGCACAGCATTTGCGAATGCTATTGGCACGATACCTGCAACCCCCTCCTCTCGCCCCCTCGGCGTAATGGTTTGCTGAAAGTTTTTCTTATGTCCTCGCGGCATCCGTCCTCCGAGGCGGGGAACGCACGCGCTCGTTTCGCGCGAGCGCGACGCTTTGTAATTAGCGTGCTATTCAAGGGAGATAACGGATGCATCCGATCAAAACATTCTTAGCGCTGGCGGCCGTTGCATTCGCCGCTGGCTGTGGCGGCGGCGGTGGTGGTGGGGACGGCGGCGGAGCTCCGGCGCCTTCCGGTAGCGGACCACGTCCCGCCGCGGCGGTGGAGCTCGTCGACGGCAGCACGGTGGGCGCGACGCAATGGCCCGCCGGGCCCACGGCAACCGGCGGACGCGGTCAAGTCGTCGAAGGCATCGGCTGCGGACTTACCGGCTCCGCCTACGAGGCTCACGCGCACCTATCGATCATTCAAGACGGTCAGCAGTTGGCGGTGCCAGGCAATATCGGCGTCGTAGGCGAAGGTGGCTTGCGTACGCCCACGGGCTCCCTAAGCGGCTGTAAGTACGCGATCCACACCAACGACGCCTCGGGCAAGATTCACGTCACCGCCGCGACGCCAAGCACCTACACGCTCGGCCAGTTCTTCGCGATTTGGGGCGAACCGTTATCGACGACGAACGTCGCGGGGTTGAACGGCCCGGTCACGGCCTACATCAACGACAACGGCGCGTTGACCCAATACAGCGGCAACTTGGCCGACATCGAGCTTGCGAACGGACGGCAAATCACGCTCGTCGTCGGCTCCACGCCTAATGAAATCCCAACCTATGTTTGGACCGATCCGCCAAAGCTAGCGGCCTCCGCGACGACCTTGGTGGGCCAACAGTTGGGCGCCAACCAATGGGCGGCGGGCAACACCACGGCGGGTGGCCAAGGGCAAACCGTGCAAGGCGTTCCTTGCGACGTGATGTCCGAGGCTTATCACGTACACACCCATGTCTCGATCTTCTTGAACGGCCAACAACTCGCCGTGCCGAACAACATCGGCATCGTGCCCGCTGGCGGTGGTTCAACCGGCTGCACATATGAAATTCATACGCACGACACGTCGGGCAAGATCCACGTCGAAGCACCAGCGCCAAAAGATTTCACGCTCGGTCAGCTCTTCGCGATTTGGGGTCAGCCGCTGGGATTCGACAACGTGGCGGGCCTGACCGGGCCGATTGAGGTGTACGTGACCGATGGCAACGACGTGCGTCGCCACACCGGCAACTTAGCCGACATCAAACTCGTCTCGCACCGCGAGATCACGATTCAAGTCGGCTCGCGCCTGACCGAAACGCCGACCTACGAATGGGCCGGACCGTAATACGGTCACGCACGTGAAAAAAGCGGGGCCGACCGATAGGCCGGATTCTGTTACGGCGCCTTGGTCACCCAAGGCGCTATGACAGTCATTCCTCTGGGCGGCGTGTCACCACGCCGCTCGTTGCCACCTACCCGCGGCCTCGCCGAGCAGGGTCGCCGGCCGCCTATTTGGTGTTGCTCCGCGTAGAGATTGCCCGTTTCACCCGGCGTCGCTTGCACGATGCCGACTCGTCTCTGTTGCTCTAATCCGCGCCTTACGGCGGACGGGTGTTACCCGTTACGCTGCTCTACGGAGTCCGGACCTTCCTCGAAGCCATCGGCGTTCGCGACTGTCTGGTCTGCCCCGCCCGGGATTGTAGTCGGGCATCCTCATTGGGTCGGGCGTTCACGACGCACCGAGACTTTTCCGATCGCGCCTCAGGACGTTGGCACACCACGCTTCCGGTGTTACCCGCAGTAATCGTCACGGATGGACCCCGATCATGTGCGGTGTATCCAGGCGTTACCGTGCGGCTGTGATGCTTTCCGCTCGACACCCCCACCCCCATCCGATAGGCTTCGCAGCGCCTCGTCGCCGGTCGAGCCTTTTTCTCTCCGGTCGTTTTGCGCGTCTTATGGCCACCACTCCTCCGGAAATCCTGATCGTTGATGATGACCGACCGTTAGTTGGCCGGGCGCGACAGTATTTGGAGGACGCTGGTTTTAAAGTCCGCGTAGCCGAAGATGGACTGCAGGGTTTGGCGGCGGTGATGATGCGCGCGCCCGATGTCGTTATGACGGGCATGACGATGAAGAAGATGGACGGCATTGGCTTGATGCAGTCGCTGCGCGCCAACGACCGCACCCGCACGTTGCCCATCGTCGTCTTAGCACCCGAACACGACAACGCCGAGCTGCAGCGCGCGCAAGCCGCGGGTGCCGACGCGGTGCTGCTCAAACCCGTACCGCGCGAACTGCTGCTCTCGGCGGTGAGCGACGCGCTTAAAACCAAGCCGCTGCGCAATCAAACCACCATGGCGGGCTTGCGATTCACGCAAGGCGCGTCGTTGCCGGTGGCCACCAGCGCGCCCAAACTCGAACAACACACCCTGCCCGCGAATTTCGCGCAGTTTCTCGAAAGCTCGCCGCAAACGCTGATTGGCGAATCCATCCTCGATCCCGACGAGGATTTGATCGCAAGCCAAATGATCAGCAAGCGCACCACGACGGGCACGGTGCTCTTTTCCGATATCCGCAATTTCACGTCGATTTCCGAGCAGCTTCGCTCCGAGCAAGTCGTCGAAATGCTCAACGCCTATTTCGCGCGCGCCTGCGAACCGATTCAGCGCCAGCACGGTTGGGTGGTGAAGTTTTTAGGCGACGGACTCGTCGCGTTGTTTGAATCGCCCGAGGGGCAATTGCAAGACCATGCGGAGCGCGCGATTAAAGCGGGCTTACTCATGGTGTTGGCCGCGATGCGGTTTCGTTCCTGGATTCGCGAGCGTCATCCGAATTTGGATTTGCCCGAATTCGCGATTGGCGTGGGCGTGCATACCGGCGAAATCACCGTCTGCAAGATGGGCGGCAGCGAGACGGTGGAGACGACGATCATCGGCGACACGGTGAACATCGCCGCGCGGCTCGAGGAAAAAACCAAGGAAGTGGGTTGGTCGCTGGTGAGCAGCGAGGCCGCGTTTGAATCGGCCGGCGCGCGCGTGCTGCGCGGCCAACATAGCGCCTTGACGGTCAAGGGCCGCAACGCGCCGGTGGAAATCACCGAGATCACGGGCTTGGCGCCCAAGGCCAACGCGAACGAACAAGAGCGCAAGTTTTACGAAGCGGTGGCGCAAGCCGTCGCGTTGAATTCCAAATCGCTACAACAACGCATCGCTGAAAAAGCCGCGGCCGCCGCGGCGGGCGTGGATCCGTTGGCGATTGACCCGACGTCGATCAAGGTTCCAGGCTATCGCGTGATGCGCAAGCTCGGCGAAGGCGGCATGTCGCTCGTGTATTTGGCGGGCAACGACAAGCGCGGCGGCGACGCGGTGCTCAAGATGCTGCGCATGGCGCCCGAAACCGAGGGCGAGATCCTGCAACGTTTCATTCAGGAATACCGGCTGATTTCGCAAATCGATCACCCCAACGTCGCGAAGATTTACGAGCAAGGCTTTACCCAAACGCACGCCTACATCGCGATGGAGTATTTTCCGGGCGGTGATTTGCGCGCGCTCTCAAAAGCCGGCTTGAAGCCCGATGTCGCGCAAGCGGTGTTGATTCAAATCGCGGGCGCGCTAGCGGCGATTCATGCGCGCGGCATCGTTCACCGCGACATGAAGCCCGACAACGTGATGTTGCGCGACGATGGCAGCTTGGGGTTGGCCGATTTTGGTATCGCCAAACACATCGACAACAAAACACTCACGCGCCACGGCGAAGTGTTTGGCACGCCGTATTACTTAAGCCCGGAACAAGCGCTGGGCGGCGCGGTGGATCAGCGCAGCGATATTTACAGCCTCGGCGTGATGTTGTTCGAGATGCTGACCGGCCGTAAACCGTATTACGCCGACAACGCGCAGGCCTTGCTGTATCAACACGTTCATGCGCCCGTGCCCACGCTGCCGCAAGAACACACGCGCTTTCAGCCCTTGCTTAACCGCATGATGGCCAAGAAGCCGGCCGAGCGATATCAACGCGCGGACGACATCATCGAGTCGGTCATCCGGCTTTAAACGAACGCTGCGTTCATTCGCGCTGAAGATCGTTGGCGACGCCCGCGATCACATGCCCGGTCGGCCCGACGAGCGCGGCCGATTCGCAATGACGGGTTTGATCGTCGAAGAAAAAATCGGGCTCGAATTCGCGTAGGAACGTGCCTTTATCAAGGCCGCCGAGAAACATCGCTTCGTCCACCGCCACGTTCCAGTCCATCAGCGTGCGAATCGCGCGTTCATGCGCCGGCGCGCTGCGCGCGGTCACCAAAGCGGTGCGAATACGCATCGGCGCCTCGCGCCCGGCCACGGTTTGCAAGCGATGCAAGGCCATGAGCAGCGGCGCGAACGGACCTTGCGGCAATGGCCGCGTGACATGCGTCGTCTCGTGCTCGACGAATGAATTGAGCCCGCCTTGCCGATACACCCGCTCCGCCTCGTCGGAGAACAACACCGCGTCGCCGTCGAAGGCGATGCGCACTTCGCCAGGATGCGATTCGGCCGCGCGTTTAGACGCTGGGTACACACGCGCGGCGGGAAAACCAGCGGCCAACGCGGCGCGAACATCGGCCTCGTTCGCCGATAAAAACAGATTGGCGGCAAGCGGCTTGAGGTAATGCCACGGCTCGCGACCACGCGTGAACACCGCGCGCTCGATCGCAAGCCCCGCTTGTTTCGCCGAATGGAAAACGCGCAAACCCGAGACCGGGTCGTTGCGCGACAAGATGACGACTTCAACGCGCCGTGCCTTCGCATCGCCCGGCGCGCCGTTGAAGGCGAGAAGCTTGCGCACCAAGGGCGCGGCCACGCCCTCGGGCGCGGGGTCTTCAAGACGCGCCAGTTGTAGGCGCATATAGGCCGCGTCGTCGTTTTCCTCGAATACGCGGTTTTCTTCCTCGAAATCAAACAGCGCACGCGAGCTCAGCGCGACGACAAGCCGATGATCAGACATGTCTTGGTTGCTCGTTATTTACTTATCTATTGACGATGCGGCGACGAGCGCCAGTATTTGATCAACACATAGCCGCCCACCATGCCACCCAAATGCGCGAAATGCGCGACGCCTTGTTGCGAACCCGTGACGCCAAGAACGATCTCGATCACGCCATACAGCGTGACGAATAACCAGGCTGGCATGGGAATCGGCGGAATTAGCAGTACCACCGTTCGACGTGGAAACAACATGCCGAACGCGAGCAACAGCCCGAATACGCCGCCGGAGGCGCCCACCGTTGGATAAAACGATCCGGTCGCGCTTGCGAACACTTGCTGGGTCAAGCCAGCCACCACCACGCACACGATGTAATACATCCACATGCGCCGTGTACCGAACACACGTTCTATATCGCTGCCGAACATCCACAGCCCGAGCATGTTGAACAACAAGTGCGAGAACCCGGCATGCAAAAACGCGTAAGTCACGAGCTGCCATGGCGCGAATGCCGCACCACCGTGAGCCGTAGCGCCGAACGGCCACAGTGCAAGATGCGCGACGAAGTCGGGATCGACGACGAATGGCATGACGAAGCCAAGGATATTGGCGACGAGCAAGGCACGGGTAACCGGCGGTAGACGAAGCATATGAAAGACGCGAAACGGCGCGCGAGGAAGAAAGTCGGAAAGATCTGGCGGTCGCCAGATCTTCAAGAGCGGATCACGAACTTTGCTTAAGGGTATGCAACTATCGTGCGCGTCATTGCAACGAGGAGAGGCGGCGACGGGCAGCTAATCAACGAAATGGCGGCGCGCTTGTGATTGTTATGGCCGCGTAAGAAAAGGCGCCGAACGTGCGATTCGGCGCCATGTTGATGATTGGTTACAGCCAGAAGTAAGACGCTTGTCCACCGCCAACTTGATCGAGCTCGTCGAGCGTTAGTTCAACGGCTTGAACGCAGGTACCGGCCGACGAGACTTCAACGACTTCGGGGCGATCGAATTCGATGGTGTTGTCATTAGTCATGATGGCTCCAGAGGCAAAGGTTCTAAGGCGGGAACAACCGTGTTTTACAACCAGACGTTGATTACAGCCAAAAGTAGGAAGCCTGACCGCCTCCCACCAACGTCAACTCGCAAGACGTCATTTCAACCAACGCTTGTAATCCTGTTATCGCGGTGGTCTCAGACGAAAAATCGTCGGCAGCACGAGACAGAACACCAGCGTGTTGCACGGAAACGACTGGCATAGCATTCTCCCGGTTCGTCACTTTCACAAAGAAGAGTGTGTTCTTCGACACGAGCCCCAAGCCTACGAGTGCTTAATAAATGGCGCAAGATGTGGAGAAAACAGCACACGTTCAAACTCCTATGAATTCCTTACCCGGCACGCAAGCTCGTGAGTCTGAAATAAAACGCGACAACGACGCATCCATACGCTCGCACGTAGAGGAAGTCGCGAAGCGCTTGAACAAGGCGATGGAAGAGCCGGTTGTTAAGGGAGCCGAAGGCGTGCTGGAAGCGATCAAGGCACTGACGACGATGCAGGCGGACCACGAGTTGGCGCCCCGTATTCGCTTGCTGCAACAAGCCGCGATGTGGTGCTTCTTGTCGGGCGACCATTTGCGATTGGGATACGAACCCGCCGCGCATGCCGTGGGGCTCGCGCGTCGTTATGGCGATAGCGACATGCTGTGCAAGACCTTGGTCACCGAGGGCATCATCGCGGCCGACAGCAGTGATTTCTTTCAAGCGATGGCCTGCTTTCAAGAAGCGTTAGAGATGGCCCGCGCTCGCAATGACGCGGTGGCGGAGGCGGCGATTCTTGGCAACATCGGCACGGCGTTGCTTAACCACTCGCAATACCGCGACGCGATGCTGTGCTACGACGCCGTCATCGATATCGCCGAGCGCGACCGCGCGGCACGCATGACAGAGGACCGCACCGCATGGTCCAGTTCGCGCATGGCGATGTTCTTGCATAACGCGCTTGCGAACCTGGCCTTGTGCTGCCTCAACTTGGACGACCACGAGCGCGGCTTGCGCACGATTCAACGCGCGATCGAAGCCAACCCCGAGCCCGTCGACGACAACGGCATCGTCGCGCGCGTGTTCGCGGAAAACACCTACACATTGCTGCTGCTTAATAGCGGCGATCACGCGCAGGCCCGCGAGCGTTGCGAGATCGCGAAAGCCTTCGCGACAAAATCAGCTTCAGTGCGGGCGCAAATTTCAGCCGACATTGCCGAGGGCTTGTGCGAGATTCATCAAGGCTATGCCGACACTGGATTCTCACGACTCGATCGCGCGCTCGATCGTTCGCGCAACGTCAAGAGCGCCTTGCGCGACACCTTGATCGCGTTGGTGCGCGCCTGCGAGGTGGTGGGCGACGAGGAACGTGCCCTCGCCTATCACCGCGAACTCACGCTGCACACGCGGGAATCGCAAAAGGAAGCAGCGCTTTACTTGCATAATCAACACTTAAAACGCTTAGGCGTGCGCGGGCATGCCGATCCATCGATTACTCACGTACTTGAAAAGCGCGAGGAGTCGTTGCGCCGCCGGGCCGCCGAGCGCGAGGTGCTGAAATCGCAAGTTGAAATGCTTGAACGTTTAGCGGTGACGGCCGAATTGCGCGACGACGCCACGGGCGAACATTCCTTTCGCGTGGGCAAGCTCGCGTCCTTGCTTGCGAAGACCGTGGGATGCAGTGACGAAACCTGCTTCACGATGGAACTCGCCGCGCGGTTGCATGACATCGGCAAGATCGGCATTCCCGATGGCATCTTGCTTAAACCCGGTCGGCTCACGGGAGTTGAGCGACGCATCATGGAAACGCACACCGTGGTCGGCGCCGAGTTGCTTGCGCAATCCAACGTGACGCAAATGCAAGTCGCCGAGGAGATCGCGCGTTATCACCATGAGTGGTGGGACGGCACCGGGTATCCC
>DASTRU010000285.1:0-5261 GCA_035761045.1 Burkholderiaceae bacterium
ATTTAGGGGGTTGGGGTGATCGAGCGCGTGGTCAACGTGGCGGTCAGTTGATGAAACGCGGCGGGATCGCGTCGCTTCAAGCGTTCAAGTTGAGCCGCCAATGCATCGACCGATTCGGAAGCTTCCTTGTCCTTGACCTGCTCGATCTTTCGATGAATATCCTTTAGACATTCCAAGGCTTCTTGCGCTCGTGGCGATGAAAGTGGCACCGCCTTCGTCATTTCAAGCAGCACCTCGGTAATCAACCCCAACTGACGCCCGTATGACGCGATATGAAATGCTTGCTTCTCGATTTCCGCCACCCCCGCGTTAGGGGGAATAGCGTTCAAGAACCAATCGACGTTGGGCTCGATACGCTGCGCGACACTGCCGCTCCATGGGCAATGAATTTGTGGTGCCCATATCCAAAACCAAGGAAACATAAGTTCGATCCTTAACGATTCGACGACAACAAGAACGATTGGGCGAAGGTTTAACGCAAGACGTAAGAAGCAAGTACAGCTTGAACTTGATAGATATCAAGACGCTTGTTGAACTTCTTGACGATGGGCGCGGGATTGCCCGAAATCCAAATATGCAAATCGGCTTCAAGGTCGAAATGCCCCGCCGTCTCGACGCTGAAACGGGTAATCGATCGGTAAGGAAGCGAGTGGTAGGCCACCTTGGAGCCGGTTAGCCCTTGTCGGTCCACCAACACCAAGCGCTTGTCGGTAAAGACGAATAAATCGCGGATAAGTTGATAAGCACGCTCGACCCGTTCATTAGGCGCGAGCACGCGCGCGAATTCGTCGTGAATCTTGGCGGGATCGATTTCCGAAGCGTTACCGAGCAAACCATCGAGAAAACCCATACGCATCTCCTAATAAAAGATCGTGGCGGCACGTGGCCGCAAGGCGGCGTGCGACTTTATCCCAGGTCCGCCGGCACGGCTTATTTGCTTGATCCAGATCAAGCCCGGCGCGGGCAAAGGCTCTTACAGTGCAATGACGCCATCGTTTGATGGCGTCAGTCTTTTCCTGACTCTTGCCCATGCCTTGCTCCACCCTTGACGCGCCGTGTGAATTCGACGCGGAACTGATTCAACGCTTGGACCGGCGCGGACCGCGCTACACGTCTTATCCAACGGCGGATCGCTTCCACGACCATTTCGGTTTGAGCGACTACATGCACGCGGTACGCACGCGCACGCAACGCGCGTTGTCGATGTATGTGCACATCCCGTTTTGCGAATCGGTTTGTTATTACTGCGCGTGCAATAAGGTGGTGACGCGACGGCACGACATGGCCGAGGAATATTTGCGTCGCCTCTTGCGCGAGCTTGAATTACACGCCGCGATGCTAGGCGGCGGCCAGCGTATCGAACAATCGCATTTAGGCGGTGGCACGCCCACTTACTTTAGCGACACGCAGTTGGCCCGATTGATGGGTGCGATCCGCGCGGGGTTTGGACTGGCCGCCGACGATATCGGCGAGTTCTCGATCGAGGTGGATCCGCGCACCGTGACGCCCGAGCGGATCGCGCATTTGCGTGCCTTTGGCTTTAACCGGCTTAGTTTTGGCGTGCAAGACTTCGACCCAGCGGTGCAAAAAGCAGTGCATCGCGAACAAAGCTTCGAGCAAACCCATGCGCTCGTCGCGGCGGCGCGCGATGCGCGGTTTCGTTCGGTGTCGATCGACTTGATTTATGGCTTGCCGCTGCAAACCCCCGCGAGCTTTACATCCACCATTGGGCAGTTGTGCGCGCTCAATCCAGATCGCGTCGCGGTGTATAGCTATGCACACCTGCCGCAGGTATTCAAACCGCAACGACGCATCGACACGGCGCAATTGCCCACGCCGGCCAGTAAGCTTGACTTGCTTCGCGTCGTGATCGAACGGTTAACGCAAGCGGGTTATGCGCATATCGGCATGGACCATTTCGCGAAGATGGAAGACAGCCTTGCCGTGGCGCAACGACAAGGGCGTTTGCATCGTAATTTCCAAGGCTATTCGACGCATGCGAGCGCTAATTTGATTGGCGTGGGCGTGTCGGCGATTGGCGCCATGGGCGCCACGTATTCGCAAAACGAGAAGGATCTCGCACGCTACAACGCACGAATCGACGCCGGCGAAATACCAATCGCGCGCGGCGTGGCTCTTAGCCGCGACGACGTGGTGAGGCGTAGCGTCATTCAAGCCTTGTTGTGCCATAACGAATTAAGCAAGCGCGCGATCGAAACCACGTTTTCCATCGGCTTTGACGAGTACTTCGAAAGCGAGCTGCGTGAACTGGAAGCCTTCGCGATGGAAGGCTTGGTCGAACTCGACGACGACTGGATCACGATTTCTCCACGCGGTCGACTACTCGCGCGCAACATCGCGATGCCGTTCGATCGTTATTTACGCGAACACCAAACCGCGAATCGATATTCGCGGACGATCGGCTAAGACACGGCATGGCACTAACCACCACGCTTTTTTCCGCTTGGCTCGTTGGACTGGCGGGTGGCGTTCACTGCGTTGGCATGTGCGGCGGCGTGATAGGCGCGATGAGCGCGGCCTCGTCCTCGCCGCCGGCGCGCGTATTGGAAACCGTGGCGCTCGTTCCCTCGGGCCGAGCAGCCGTATTGCTCGGCGTGCGCACGCCAAGTTTCGCGACCACGCAAGCGGCCTATCACACCGGGCGGCTCGCGTCGTATTCCTTAGTGGGACTTATCGCGGGCGGCCTAGGCGCGTTTCCTTGGTGGGTACGCGATGTTCGTCCCGCGCAGTACGCGCTGTATTTTTTATCGAGCTTGGTTGTCGTGATGCTTGGCCTTTCACTCGCGCTGCGCGGCCGTGGCATGACGTGGTTGGAACGCTTGGGCGTGCGTTGCTGGAGTCGATTGCAACCCTTGACACGGCATGTGCTGCCGGCCAACACCACGCCGCGCGCCTTCGGACTTGGCGCGTTATGGGGCTTCGTGCCGTGCGGTCTTGTGTACTCGATGTTGCTAACCGCTTTTCTCTCGGGGTCGCTCACGCAAGGCGCGCTCGTAATGCTGCTTTTTGGTCTTGGCACCTTGCCGCATTTATTGGCCTTTGCTTGGTGCGCGAATCAAGTGCGCCCGCATCTAAAAAAACCTTACGTGCGACTTATCGCCGGCGTCGCGGTGATGATGCTTGGCCTCGTCGGCATCACACAGGCATGGGCTCGAATGGATATGGCGGACGCATGGTTTTGCACGCCTTCCCTAAGTTTTGGCGCGTGATGGACAACTTGGCGTCTCCTCAATCGTGCTTTCACTGCGAGGCGCAAATCCCCGCGGGCGTGCACTTGCACGTCGAGCATGCGAGCGTTTTGCGTCCCGTGTGTTGCCACGGGTGTGAAGCCGTGGCGCGCACGATTCTCGCGGGAGGGTTCGATGCGTATTACCAGCAGCGCGCGCAAGCCGCCGAACGCCAAGAATCACGCCCCTCCTCCGAATACGCCGCGTACGACGACGAGGTGTTTCTCGCGAGCTGCGCGCCCACGCGTTCCAATGGCACGCGCGCCACGACCTTATCGATCGAAGGATTGCGCTGCGCCGCCTGCGTGTGGTTGATTGAAAAAGCGTTATCGAAGGTTGACGGCATTCTCGCGTTCGAACCAAGTTTGATGACCGGGCGCGCGCATCTTCATTGGGATCCCCGAATCACGCCGCTTTCCGCCATTCTCGAAGCGCTCGACGCGGTGGGCTATCGCGCTTGGCCGTTCGACATAACGCGCCAAGCCGCACTTGACCGATCCGCGCAACGCGATACGGTCAAACGCTTATTCGTCGCGGGCTTGGGGATGATGCAAGTGATGATGCTGGCATGGCCGGTATACACGAGCGCCCCGGGAGACATCGAGGAGCTTTGGCTGTCGCTCATTCGCTGGGCCAGCCTTGTCCTCACACTGCCGGTGGTGGCGTACTCGGCGATACCTATTTTTCGCGGCGCTTGGAAAGATTTGAAAGCGCGACGCGTGGGCATGGACGTGCCCGTCGCGATTGCGATCGCGGGCGCGTACGGCGCGAGCGTATGGAATACCTGGCAGCGCACGGGCGAGGTGTATTACGACTCGATCACGATGTTCGTGTTCTTGCTGCTCCTGGGCCGCGCGCTTGAGTCTCATGCGCGACGTCGCGCGTCGCGCGGGTTGGATGACTTGGCGCGCGCGACGCCCCATACCGCGCACCGTGTTATTCAAGACGACATCGCCACGCGCTTGGAATGCGTCGCCGCGCATGCCTTGCGCATTAATGACGTGATCGAGGTGCAAGCCGGCGAAACATGCGCCGTCGATGTCACGCTAAAAAGCCATCGGGTGGAAGTCGACCTCTCCTTGCTCACCGGGGAATCGCTGCCCGTCGTGCGCGAATGCGGCGAACGAATACCCGCGGGCGCGGTTTGCCTAAGCGGTCCGATTCGCGCGACCGTCATCGCGCAAACCGAAGCGAGCACCTTGAATACGATCGAACGCTTAGTCGCGCGCGCGGCGCAAGAACGTCCCGGCATCGCACGCCTCGCGGACCGCGTGGCCGCGCATTTCTTATTCGCGCTTCTTATCGCCACGACGGCGGTGGCCATCGTATGGTTCACGATCGACCCCGCTCGCGCATGGCCGATCGCGCTTGCGATGCTTGTTGTCTCGTGTCCATGCGCGCTGTCGTTAGCCACGCCCGCCGCGTTCGCGGCATCCACCGCCGCACTCGCGCGACGCGGCGTGTTGATCGCGCAACCCGGCGCGCTCGAACGCCTCGCGCAAGTCACCGACGTGGTGTTCGATAAAACGGGAACCTTGACTCAAGCGCGCCCGGTGCTGCAATCGATTCAGCCCAGCGAAGGCGTCGATGAAGATTCAGCGCTGACATGGGCCGCCGCGCTCGGTCAAGGCTCGCATCATCCAATGAGCCGCGCGATGGTCGACGCCGCACGTGCGCGCGGGTTGGAAATTCCAACCACCGACGACGTCATACCGCATGTAGGCAGCGGCATTGAAGCGCACGTGCTCGGTCTGCGATTACGGCTAGGACGCCGTGATTTCGTGGTGCCACGTCATGCGTCATCCTCGGACGACGGCCGCATATGGCTTGCCTGCGAAGGCCAATCGATCGCCGCGTTTAGTTGTTTCGCGCCCTTGCGCGCGGATGCGGCGGTCACCGTTGGCCGACTCTCAACCGCGGGAGTGCGCGCGCATCTTTTTTCTGGCGACGCACCCTCGTCTACTCACGCAATCGCGCGAACCGTTGGCATCACTCAATGGCAAGGCGCCTTAT
>DASTRU010000286.1:0-15224 GCA_035761045.1 Burkholderiaceae bacterium
GCGGGTCGACGACGACGATGCGCAGATGTGGGTTGCGCGCTTTCGCGTCCTCGATTCGCCGAAACACGACCGGATGCGCCCAGGCGGTGTTGGAGCCGGCGATGAAGATAAGGTCCGCGTGGTCGATGTCCTCGTAGCACGCGGGCGGCGCGTCGGCGCCCAAGGTGAGCTTGTATCCGGCCACCGCGCTTGACATGCATAGGCGCGAGTTGGTGTCGACGTTATTCGTTCCAAGCAAACCCTTGACGAGTTTGTTGAAGACGTAATAGTCCTCGGTTAGCAACTGACCGGAGATGTAGATACCCACGCTATCGGGGCCATGCGCGGTTACGGTGTCCACGATGCGATCGGCGACGTGGTCAAGCGCGACGTTCCAATCCACCACCTCGCGAGGCTGCTTGCGATGCGTCCTAAGTTCGGGATGCAAGGCGCGCACTTGCGATGTGACGTGCGCTCGCGCCGTCAGATGCAAGGTCGAGCCTTTGCTGCAGAGACGACCGAAGTTGGCGGGGTGTAGCGGATCGCCCTTGACGCCAACGATGTCATCGCCATGCGATTCGATGATCACGCCGCATCCAACGCCGCAATACGGGCAGGTGCTGCGCGTCTCCTTCACGCCGTCGTCGCGCAACCAAATGGGCGCTGGAACCAAAGCGGTCGTTGCGTCTCGCGAAGTCATGCGCGACGCGGCCTTAAGGTGCGCAATCCAGCGTGGACGCGGCAAGCAGCACGCGACCGTTTTCAACGCGTACGGGATGTACGTGCGCGCAACCACGATCGGGTGCCACGGCCTCGCCGGTCGACAACTCGATCGTCCAGTTATGCAAGGGGCATGCGACGCGTTTGCCAAACACGATGCCTTGCGAGAGCGGCCCGCCCTTGTGCGGGCAACGATCATCCAGCGCAAACACCTCGCCCGTGGCGGTGCGAAAAATCGCGATAGCCGCGCGGCCCGCGCGAGGCACGGTGCGCGCCCCAAGCGCGGGTAAGTCGTCCACCGCGCAAACATCGACCCAACTTGTTTCGGCGCGTGCGTTCATGCGGTGGCCTGTGCAATTGGTTTGATGGGGATGAATTGGCGCATATCAACCTGCGCCTTTTCATGCTCGTGCCACGGGTCGGGCGCGCCTTGCAAGGCAAAACGCAATCGCTCGTACAACCGCTTGCGGTTATCGGCGTCCTCGACGACACGCTGCTTCACGTAATCAAGCCCGACACGCGCGATGTAATGAACGGTGCGATCCAAATACCACGCTTCCTCGCGATACAACTGCAAGAACGCACCGGCGTATTCGAGTACTTCCTCGTGCGTCGCGACTTTCACGAGAAACTGCGCGACTTCGGTCTTGATGCCGCCGTTGCCTCCGACATACAACTCCCAGCCCGAGTCCACGCCGATCACGCCAACGTCCTTGATGCCCGACTCGGCGCAGTTGCGTGGGCATCCCGATACCGCGAGCTTGACCTTATGCGGCGCGTACATGCGCCATAAATCGCGTTCAAGTTCCTTGCCCATGCGCGTGCTGTCTTGCGTGCCGAAGCGGCACCACTCGCTGCCAACGCATGTCTTGACGGTGCGCAAGGCCTTTGCGTACGCGTGACCCGAGGGCATGCCCAGGTCACGCCATACCGCGGGCAAATCTTCCTTCTTCACTCCAAGCAAATCGATACGCTGACCGCCGGTGACCTTAACCGTGGGAATTCGATATTTATCGACGACATCGGCGATGCGTCGTAATTCGCTCGCGGAAGTTTCGCCGCCCCACATGCGCGGCACGACGCTATAGGTGCCGTCTTTTTGAATGTTGGCGTGCGCGCGTTCATTAATAAAGCGCGATTGCGGATCGTCTTGCGCCTCGTGAGGCCAAGTACTTAGGAGGTAGTAATTCACCGCCGGGCGGCACGTCGCGCATCCATTAGGCGTGCGCCATTCGAGAAAGGCGTAGGTGTCGGCGATCGTCAACAGCTTGTGTTCGCGAATGGCGCGGCGTACTTCCTCGTGGGTATGGTCGGTGCAGCCGCAGATCGGTTTCATCTTGGGCGCGGCCGAATAATCGGCGCCGGCGGTGGCCACGAGTAATTGTTCAACCAAGCCGGTGCATGAACCGCACGAGGCGCTCGCCTTCGTGCACTTACGCACCTCGTCGAGCGTATAGAGCTTTTGCGTGCGGATGGCTTGGACGATTGCACCCTTCTTGACGCCGTTGCAGCCGCACACCTCGGCATCGTCGGCCATCGTCGCGACGCGGCTTTGCCCTTGGTGGCCGGTATCGCCTAAATGATCTTGGCCAAACATGAGCTTGTCGCGCATCTCGCCGATGCTCTTGCCTTCGCGCAACAGTTGGAAGTACCACGCGCCGTCCGTCGTATCGCCCACCAAGCATGCGCCGACGAGTTTGTCGTTCTTGATGACGAGTCGTTTGTAAACGCCGCTCATCGGGTCGGCGAGCGTGATGTCCTCGCACCCCTCGCCGCCTTGAAAATCCCCGGCGGAAAATAAATCGATGCCGGTGACTTTCAATTTAGTACTCGTGACCGACCCCGTGTAACGACCAATGCCAAATAGCGCGAGATGATTGGCGGCCACCTTCGCTTGCTCGAACAACGGGGCCACCAAACCATAGGCGATGCCGCGATGACTTACGCACTCGCCCACCGCGTAAACGCGAGGATCGTAGGTTTGCATCGTGTCGTTGACGACGATGCCTCGATGGCAATGCAGCCCCGCGTTCTCCGCGAGTTGCGTGTTGGGCCTAATGCCCACCGCCATGACGACTAAGTCGGCGCGAATGCTATCGCCGTCCTTAAAGCGCACGGCCGCGACACGCCCACTCTCGCCTGCCACGAGTTGGCTCGTGTGTTTAGGCATGAGGAATCGAATACCCCGGTCTTCCAGCGATTTACGCAGCAACCCGCCGGCGGTTTCATCGAGCTGTCGTTCCATCAACCACGGCATCACGTGCACGACCGTTACGTCCATGCCGCGTACTTTCAAACCATTGGCCGCTTCGAGACCAAGCAGCCCGCCGCCGATCACCACCGCGTGCTTGTACGTGCGAGACGCTTCGATCATCGCCTCGGTATCGGCCATGTCGCGATAACTAATAACGCCGGGTAGATCAGCGCCCGGAATCGGCAATATGAACGGGGTGGAGCCGGTCGCGAGCAACAGACGATCGTATGGCGCTTCGGTACCGTCGTCCGCGATGACGGTGCGCCTTGCGCGATCGATGCGCGTGATTTTCTTTCCTACGTGCAAGGCGATTCGGTTTTGCTCATACCAATCGAACGGGTTGAGCACGATGTCGTTCATCGTCTGCTCGCCAGCGAGCACGGGCGACAACAAAATCCGGTTGTAGTTGGGATGTGGTTCCGCGCCGAATACCGTGATGTCGTAAAGATCGGGCGCAAGCTTAAGCAGCTCCTCGATCGTGCGAATGCCCGCCATGCCATTGCCGATGCACACCAAACGCGGTTTGTGTTGCACGCTCATTTCCTAAGCTCCTTCGCGAATGCCTTGTGATCGGGCCTTAGGCCGCTTCCAATGCTTCGGGCCGCGCATGGCGGTGATAAAGAAACTCGAGCACCTTGGTACGCATGTCGATGTAGGCCGCGTCATGCGCCAACGCGACGCGATCGCGCGGGCGCGCGAGACCGACGTCGAGCACTTCGCCAATCGTGGCGGCCGGTCCGTTGGTCATCATCACGATGCGATCGGACAGCAGCACGGCCTCGTCGACATCGTGGGTCACCATCACGACGGTGGATTGCGTCTTCGCGATGATCTTGAGCAGCTCGTCTTGCAAGTGCGCGCGCGTTAAAGCATCGAGCGCGCCAAACGGCTCGTCGAGCAGCAACACCTTGGGTTCCATGGCTAAAGCGCGAGCGATGCCAACGCGTTGCTTCATGCCACCGGAAATTTCACCAGGCCGCTTATCGGCCGCATGCCCCATGCGCACCAACTCCAACGCGGCGAGCACGCGGTCGCGCAATTGCGCCTTGCTTTCGACGGCACCGAACACACGCTCGACGGCGAGGTGCACATTGTCGAAACAAGTAAGCCAAGGCAGCAGCGAATGGTTTTGAAACACCATGGCGCGATCGGGTCCAGGCCCGGCGATCTCGCGGTTCGCGCAAATCATGGCGCCGCTGCTCGACTTGTATAAGCCGGCAAGCAAATTAAGCAAGGTGGACTTACCGCAGCCCGAATGCCCAATCAGCGCGACGAATTCGCCTTTCCTCACGGTTAAGTGAATGTCGCGCAGCGCGATGAATGGGCCCTTCTTCGTCTCGAACGTCATCGAGACGGCGCTGACTTCGATGTAACGATCTTCATGCATCGCAGCCCCCTTAGGATTTAACGTCGTCGTACGTGAAGGCCTTGGCAAGCTGAATGAGCGCAAGCTCCAACAGCAAGCCCACCGTCCCAATCACGAAGATAGCGACGACGATGTTGGCTACGTTAAGGTTGTTCCACTCGTCCCACACCCAAAAGCCAACGCCCACGCCGCCCGTCAACATCTCGGCGGCGACGATCACAAGCCACGCGGTGCCGACGGCAAGCCGAACGCCCGTCAGCATGTAGGGCAATACCGAAGGAATCAGGATCTTGGTGACGATCTTCCATTCGCTTAGGTTGAGCACGCGCGCAACGTTTAGGTAATCCTGCGGCACACGCTGTACGCCAACCGCGGTATTGATGATCATCGGCCAGATGGAACAGATGAAGATTGTCCAAATCGCAGCGGCTTGCGCGCCCTTGAATACGAGTAAGCCAATCGGCAGCCAGGCTCGCGGCGACACCGGGCGCAATAAGGTGATCAACGGCCCGAGCATGCGATTGATGAACACCGAACGCCCAATCATGAAACCAAACGGAATACCAACCAGCGCTGCGAGGCCAAACCCAATCGCAACGCGTGCTAATGAATTTCCGATGCGATAAGCAATCCCGACATCGTTAGGCCCCGCGTTGTAAAACGGATCGGCAAACACCTTGACGGCCGCCGCCCATGTCGCCGAAGGCGTTGGAAATTCCGGCGAGAACCGATTGACTAAGGCCCACACAAGTAACATCGCGACGATGCCAAGCAGCGGCGGCAGGCCTTTGACCACGGCGGCACGCATCCACGCCACCAACGGCGCCTCTCGTACCGGCATTGAAGCCGCCGCGATAGGGGGTGTAGCCACCGGCGCCGCTTGCGCCATGGGTTTAGGCACTTCCTTGAGTACCGCGCTCATTGGAGTCTCCATCGCGCGTATGCGCCTTACACCTTGACCTTGAAACCGTCGGCGTATTTCGCCGGGTCCTTGCCGTCCCAGACCACGCCGTCAATAAACTTAGATGTACGCATGGGGTCCTTAGGCACGCTGATCTTCATGGCCGACGCCACTTGGGCATACAAGTCCACGCGATTGACTTGCTTGGCCACGCCTAGGTAATCGGGATGCGACTTAAGCAAGCCCCACCGTTTATGTTGGGTGAGGAACCACATGCCATCCGACAGGTAGGGGTAATTCACCACGCCGTCGTTGAAGAACTTCATATGGTTGGGGTCGTCCCAGGTTTTGCCGAGGCCGTTTTGATAACGACCAAGAATGCGTTGATTAATGACGTCGACCGATGTGTTGACATACGACGGCGCGGCCACGGTTTCCGCCATCTTCATGCGATTGGACAGCGACGCATCGATCCAACGGCTTGCCTCAAGCACCGCCATCATCACCGCGCGCGCGGTGTTGGGATGCTT
Source organism: Burkholderiaceae bacterium (assembly GCA_035761045.1). Taxonomy (GTDB): domain Bacteria; phylum Pseudomonadota; class Gammaproteobacteria; order Burkholderiales; family Burkholderiaceae_E; genus DASTRU01. The sequence continues at coordinate 5,751 of DASTRU010000286.1, forward strand.
TTGCACGAACTCATCGGTCGCGCCCAACACCTTCTCGGGATGGTCTTTCCAAATATCTTGCGTCGTCACCGCGGTCACGCCAATGCCGTCGGCGATGGCGCGATGCCCCCAAGGTTCGCCCACGCAATAGCCATCCATATTCCCCACGCGCATGTTCGCGACCATTTGTGGTGGCGGCACCGTAATGACCTTTGCCTCCTTCATCGGATTCACGCCGAACGCCGCGAGCCAGTAATACAGCCACATCGCATGCGTTCCAGTTGGGAAGGTTTGCGCGTAGGTGTACTCGCGCTTTTCGGTGCTCATCAGTTTGGCGAGCGACGCGCCATCGACCGCGCCCTTCTCCGCCAACTTCTTCGATAAGGTGATGGCCTGACCGTTATGGTTAAGGCTCATCAGCACGGCCATATTTTTCTTAGGCCCGCCAATTCCTAGTTGCACGCCGTAAATCAAGCCGTACAAGACGTGAGCGAAATCCAAATCGCCGTTGACGAGCTTATCGCGCACCGACGCCCATGAGGCTTCCTTGCTCGGCACGATCTTCACGCCGTACTTTTGATCGAACCCTAATACCGACGCCATCACGACCGACGCGCAATCGGTTAGCGGAATGAACCCGATCTTGACTTCCTTTTTCTCGGGCGCATCACTGCCTTGCGCCCACGCACCGGCACGCACGCGCGGGTCGACCAAACTCATAAGTCCAGCGCCCGCGCTCGCCGCGACGATACGGCGGCGTTGGCGATCAAACGGCGTGCGTGCATTCATGGTTCCCCCGACGAGGTAGTAATAAAAAGAAAACGGCGCCCAGTCGAACGCGACGCAACCGAATGCATCTGCTCGACAGGACGCCGTTGTCCTTCGCGACGCTGACTAAGGCTTCGTCAAAGCGCCACGACTAAGTAAATTGGAACCGCCATTGGTTCGTAAGCCACGTTTAGCGAAGTCCATGCCATGGGTAATCGCGTGTTTTCACGCATTTAGAACGCTGGGTGCTCCTTGTTTCGGAGCAACGGCGCACTGAAGCCGTGCGATGCGCCATTCCGCTGTGCGCTTAAGAAAGGTCAGCCAAACAATTCGCCCACCTCGATCACGCGTTTCGCCACCTCGGTCAGCTTTAAGCCCTTATCCATCGCCATGCGACGTAAGCGGCGATGCGCGTCGTCCTCGCTCAGGCCTTGACGCATCAGCACCGCCTTGGCGCGGTCGAGTAGCTTGCGTTCGTCAAGTTGAGCGCGTGATTGCGCAAGCTCGCGGCGCAATTCTTGTTCGACCTCGAAACGCGCGATGGCGACCTCAAGCACCGGACGCATGCTCGCCGGACTTAAGCCCGGAACCACGTAAGCGCACACGCCTCGGCGCAAGATGTCACGCATCTGGGCCGCGTTGTCGTGATCGGTGAACAGGGCGATTGGGCGAGGCGCGTCTCGGGTGGCGACCACCACATGCTCGATCGTGTCGCGCGCGTCGGATTCGCTCGCGATCATCACGATGTCGGGGTCGAATCGCGCGACGATGTCGGGCAACCGTAAATCGGTGCCACTTGCCGTGCGCACCGTATAACCAAGCGCCGCGCATGCGTTAAGCAACGAAGGATCGGCGTTAGCCGACTCCGGCTCGGACATATCCAACACGACGAGTACGCGCAGGCTCATATCATCCCCACCTCGAGTCGCCGCCGGCGCAAGAAGCACGCCATCCGCACGTAAAATGCGCGGCCGTCTTAAGGTGAATGTGATGCAAGTCTTAGGAATCGAAACCTCGTGCGATGAAACCGGTCTCGCGGTGTACGACACCCAACGCGGTTTGCTCGCGCACGCCTTGCATTCGCAAATCGAAATGCATCGCGAATACGGTGGCGTGGTGCCCGAACTCGCATCGCGCGACCATATTCGGCGCATCGTGCCGCTGTTGCGCCATGTATTGGACGAAGCCAGCACGGCGCTTCGTCAAGTCGATGCCATCGCGGTCACCACCGGTCCCGGACTCGCCGGCGCACTACTTGTAGGCACCGGTTTCGCTCATGCGCTCGCCCTTGGTGCGAATAAGCCGGTGGTGAGCGTTCATCACTTGGAAGGTCATCTGCTTTCGCCGTTGCTGTCCGTGCGACCACCTGCGTTTCCATTCGTCGCCTTGCTGGTGTCTGGCGGGCATACGCAACTCATGCGGGTCGATGAAGTGGGCGACTACGCCTTGCTGGGCGAGACGATCGACGACGCGGCGGGCGAGGCGTTCGACAAAACCGCCAAGCTTCTCGGATTACCTTATCCAGGCGGACCGCAGATTTCACGACTCGCCGAGTTTGGCAATGCGGATGCCTTCGATTTGCCGCGACCGCTTAAGCACAGCCACGACTTGAACTTTAGTTTCGCGGGTTTGAAAACCGCGGTACTGACCGCGGCCCGCAAGGCGGGCAACTTATGCGAGCAAACGCGCGCCGATCTCGCGGCCGCCACGGTCGACGCGATCACCGATGTTCTCACTCACAAAGCCGTGCTGGCCATGAAACGCACGGGCTTGCCGCGCTTGGTCGTGGCGGGCGGCGTGGGCGCGAATCAACAATTGCGCGCACGTCTAAATCACGCGGCCAACACGCAAGGCTTCGAGGTGTATTACCCCGAGCTTGCGTTATGCACCGACAACGGCGCGATGATCGCGCTCGCCGGCGCATTGAAGCTGCAGCGTGATCCTTCGTTAGCGCGTAAGGCTGGCGCCTTTGACGTCAAGCCACGTTGGCCGTTGATCGACGCCTGAACCGACGTTGCAACTAAGACGTTTTACTTTTAGAGCCCAATCGGCTTTCCGTTCCCGCCATCAAACGGCTGATGTTCGCGCGATGACGCCAAATCAGTAGCAGCGCCATGACGGCGATGGCCAGTGCGATCGCATCGAGCCGCCATACGAAGACATACCAAAACATCGCGAAGACGGCGCCGACCATCGACGCGAACGACACATAACGAAAGAAGATCAACACAATCGCGAACGTAGCGATCGTGGCTAATGCGAGCTGAACATGCACGCCCAACAGCACGCCCAAGGCAGTCGCCACGCCCTTGCCGCCACGAAACCGGTGATACAACGGATACAAATGGCCGAGGAACGCGGCGAGCGCGATGCTTGCGATGGCAACGTCGCTAAACCCAAACTCCAGCGCATATCGTTGCGCGATGAATACCGGCAACCATCCCTTAAGCGCGTCGAATATCAAGGTCAGTATCGCCGCCGCTTTATTACCCGAACGCAATACATTCGTCGCGCCCGGGTTGCCGGACCCATACGTGCGTGGATCGCTCAAGCGAAAGAGCTTGGAAAACACGATGGCGAACGAAATCGATCCGATGAGATACGCCATCAAAACAGCCACTAAAGCAAAAAGCATAAAAGTCCTTAAGACGTGGAATCGTTAATCGCGCAGTTCACCGGTTGAGCGTTGAGGTGGTCTAAGAGGATCGACGGCGCGATCTCCACGAGATACCCGCGTCGCCCGCCGTTGATCAACACGGTGTCGAGTTCGAGCACGCTCGACTCCACATAAGTCGGCATGGCCTTGCGTGTGCCAAACGGTGACGTGCCACCCACCAAATAACCGGTGTGACGATGCGCGACGTCTGGCTTGCAGGGGCTTACGCTTTTCACGCCGATCGCGCGCGCTAAATTCTTCGTGCTGACCTTGCGGTCGCCGTGCATGAGGATGATCAGCGGACGCGTGGCATCGTCTTCCATGACTAAGGTTTTAACGACGCGGTGTTCGTCCACGCCCAATTGCCGCGCCGATTCGGCCGTGCCGCCGTGATCGACGTATTCATAAACGTGTTCGCGAAACGCCACGCCGCGCGACCGAAGCAGCGCCGTCGCGGGCGTTTCACTCACGTGTTGTTGATGTTTTCCCATGCTAAGCCCGTGGATGATGCATCGCGTGAAGTGTTTTAAGCCGTTCACGCGCGACGTGCGTATAGATTTGCGTAGTGCTGATATCGCTATGACCAAGCAAGAGCTGAACGACACGCAAGTCCGCGCCATGATTTAACAAATGCGTTGCGAACGCATGCCGCAGGGTATGCGGCGACAACGGCACCGTGATACCAGCCGTCAACGCATAGCGCTTAATTAAATGCCAGAACATTTGGCGCGTCATCGGCTCGGCGCGCGCGGTGGGAAACAACGCGTCGGCCGCGCGACTTTTTAGTACTTCGGCGCGGCCCTCGCGCAACCATCGCGTTATCCATTCAAGCGCCACTTCGCCCAACGGCACCAAGCGCTCCTTGGTGCCTTTGCCAATCACGCGAACGACGCCTTCATTCATACCAACGTCGAATGTTTTGAGGCCCACCAGTTCACTCACGCGCAATCCGGTCGCATACAACACTTCAAGCATCGTGCGGTCGCGCAAACCAAGCGGCGTGGATACATCGGGTGCCGCCAGCAAGGCTTCCACTTGCGCTTCCGACAACGTCCCGGGAAAGCGTGGCGGTTGCTTGGCGGATTCGATGTTCACGCACGGATCGTCGACACGTTTGCGTTCGCGAATCGCCCAACGGTAAAACCGTCGCAAGACCGTGATGCGTCGATTGACCGAGGTGGCCTTGCTCTGAATATGGCGTGACGCCAAATATTCGCGCACTTCAACCTCGCCAGCCGCGCCCAGCTCGCTACCGCGCGGCCTTAGCCATTCATCGAACTGCACGAGGTCGGTTCGATACGCCGCCAAAGTATTTTTAGAAAGCCCATCTTCGAGCCAAAGCGCGTCGATGAATTCATCGATCAACGCGGACGGTACGAAAGCGTCGTTCATGCTCCGTAATGACAACCTACTTCGCGCCGAGCAAACCCGCCTTGAGCGAGTCTTGCACCGGACGCGGCCCGACGAAAAGCGCAAGCAAGGCCGAGGCGAAATCCGCGCCCGGGACCGGTTCGCCAATCGGCTGACCGTTATGAACGATTTGCGTGCCGCGACCAGGTACTAAGTCGAGAAACACCACGTCGCCGTCTTTGACCTGGTTGATCGATACGATGTAATCGTTGAATCGCGCGAGTCGGTCTTTCAATGCGGCGAGTTGCTCGGGCGTGGCCCGCTCTTGAATGCCCTCGTTCAAACTTTTAGCAAACGTTTGCGCCGCCACGTCGCGCTTGAGCTGGAACGCCATTCGCTTAGGTCCGTCTTGCGCAAGCACCGCGCCGCCGTCGTTGGATGGCTTCGGCAAGTACAAACCCGCGACATAAACCTTAGCCAATCCATATCGCGTACGCACGCCTAAGCCGTTCAGCACCAACGGTTTTCCGTCCACGATGGTGGTGTCGGGCATCTTGACGCCTTCGAGTTCGGCGGCGCGCGCGGTCCCGACCGAAAGCGCGATGAAACCTGCGAGTAACCAAGCGGTCAGTGCTTGCATCATCGTCTCCTCATGATGGAGCGAAGCGTAGCCGATGTATGCGCACGTTTACACTGCTTCGCGCTCGCTCCATCGTGATGTTGCGAACGTCATCGCTTTATCGATTGAAGCTTATGGGAGGTTTTTGTGCTGTCACGCATCGCCCACGTTTTCCTGTTGTTTTGCGCCTCGCTCACCTTCATGCCGGAGGCGCCCGCGCAAACCGTGCCCGCGGGCATCAAGCGCGTTACGGCCGTGGAAGGCATTACCGAATACGCATTGCCCAACGGCTTGCAAGTGTTGTTGATTCCCGACGCGTCCAAGCCCACCACCACCGTCAATCTCACGGTTCGCGTGGGGTCGCGGCACGAGAACTACGGTGAAACCGGCATGGCGCATTTGCTCGAGCACTTAATCTTCAAAGGCTCGCCCAAGCATCCCAATCCGGGGCCGGAGTTGACGCAACGAGGCATGCGTTACAACGGATCGACCTGGTATGACCGCACCAATTACTTCGCGAGCTTCGCTACCAACGAAGACCACTTGCGTTGGTATGTGACATGGCTCTCCGACGCGCTGGTTAATTCCAACATCGCGCGCAAGGACCTCGACTCCGAGATGACCGTCGTGCGTAACGAAATGGAGTCCGGCGAGAACGATCCGCTGCAAATTCTCATGCAGAAGATGACCGCCACCGCGTATCAATGGCACAACTACGGCAACGCCACCATCGGGGCGCGCAGCGACGTGGAGAATGTCGATATCGATCGGCTGCGGGCCTTCTACCGTACGTATTACCAGCCCGATAACGCTACGCTCATCATCGCGGGGCGCTTTGACGAATCGTCGGCGCTCAAGCTTGTCGCCAATACATTCGGCCGCATCGCCACGCTTAAGCGCGACATGCCACGGCTATACACCCTCGACCCAACGCAAGACGGCGAGCGCGCGGTTACCTTGCGTCGCGTGGGCGGCGTGCCGCTTGTTAGCGCGATGTATCACGCCGTGCCGGGCGCGCATCCCGACTTTGCCGCCTTCTCCTTAGCCACCTTGATCTTGGGCGACACGCCCTCGGGGCGCTTGCATAAACGCCTGGTGCAAAAAGGTTTGGCGGCCGATGTGTTTGGTCTTGGTTGGCCATTGAAGGATCCGGGCTTGGTGGGTTTTGGCGCGGTGGCCACGCCGAATCAAAACACCGACGCGTTGCGCGATGTCATGCTCGCCACCTTGGAAGGCGTTCGCGAAGAGCCTTTCACCACCGAAGAAGTCGAGCGAGCGCGCGCGACATGGCTAAAGAATTGGGACTTAGGCTTTACCGATCCAGAACGGGTCGGCGTGGCCCTATCCGAAAGCATCGCCTTAGGCGATTGGCGCATGTACTTTTTAGCGCGCGACCGCGTTAAGGCCGTCAAGCGCGAGGACGTGCAACGCGTGGGCGCTAATTACTTCATTCGCGATAACCGCACCCTCGGACTCTACGTTCCCACCGAAAAGCCCGAACGCGCGCCCGCGCCGCAAACGGTCGATGTCGCCGCGCAATTGCGCGACTTCAAACCATCGGCGGCCGCCACGAAGGTGGAGGCGTTTGAAGCAACGCCCGCGAACATCGAACAACGCGTGCGGCGCGACACCTTGCCCAACGGCATGAAGCTCGCGCTGCTTTCCAAGGGCACGCGCGGACAACTCGTCAACGCGACATTGCGGCTTAACTTAGGCGACGAAGCAAGCTTGCGGGGCAAGGACGCCGCGGCAAGTTTTGTCGCCGACATGCTCGATCGCGGCACCGAAACACTCACCCGCGAACAAATTCGTGATCGATTGGATGCGCTCAAGGCTCGGCTGCATATAGCGGGCGGCGCACCGACGGTGACCGTGTCGATTCAAACCACGCGCGAAAACCTTGGTCCGGTACTCGAGCTTGTCGAACAACTCTTACGCAAGCCGGCGTTCAAGGCCGATCAACTCGAGGAATTGCGCCGTGAAACCTTGACGGATATTGAGTCGAACCGGAAAGAGCCCGCCGCGATCGTGAGTAACGCCATTGATCGTCATGGCAATCCGTATCCGCGCGGCCACGTCTTGTATGCCCCCACCTTCGACGAATTGATTGAGGACTACAAGGCAATCACGGTGGACGACTTGCGCGCCTTCCATCGCAACTTCTACGGCACGCAAGCCGCGGAATTCGCGGCCGTTGGCGACTTCGACGCCGACACGATCAAACCGTTGCTCGCACGCTTGTTTGGTCAATGGACGGCGGCGACGCCCTACAAACGCGTCCCCTCGCCGTTCATCAAACTGCCCCCCGCGCAACTTATGTTTCAAACACCCGACAAGGCGAACGCCACGTTCATCGCAATACAACCCTGGCCTATCTCCGAGAAGGACGCGGCGTATCCCGCATTACTCGTCGCCAATCACTTACTCGGCGGCTCGGGTGACGGCTCGCGCTTATGGACGCGTATTCGCGAAAAGGAAGGCCTAAGTTATGGCATCGGCACGGGGATTGACTGGTCGTACTTCGACGAACATTCAACCTGGCGGTCGAGCGCCATCTTCGCTCCGCAAAACCGGGAGCGGGTGTTAGGCGCGTGGCGCGAAGAAATCGACCGCGTACTGCGCAACGGCTTTACTCCTGAGGAAGTCGCGCGAGGCAAGACGGGATTGTTACGCGCGCGCCAACTCGGTCGCGCCCAAGACGCCGCCTTGACCGGAGCACTTGCGGTGTTCCTGCATCAAGACCGGACCTTTGCGGTATCTCAAAAGATTGACGACGCGATCAGCCGACTGCGCACCGAGGATGTCAACGCGGCGCTACGTCGTTACTTGAATCCGGCGGATTTCGTGATTGCGGTCGGTGGGGATTTTTCGACGAGGACGGTGTCGAAATAAGACATTCGTTAGTTTTCGGCGGGACGCTTGATCGCGGTAAGCGATCAAGCGTCTTGCGAAAACTTAGTCGCGCATGGATTCGTGAATCGCCACGCCCATGGATACCAGCTTTTCAACCACTTCGGATTGACCACGGACGCCCATTGCCTCTTTCAACAAATGGAGGCCGTCGCGCGTTTTCTTAGACACGGCAACGTTGATAAAGCCTTCCGAATCATCTCCGCGGGCGGGTTTGCTGGTGCGACGGGTTTGCTTAGCCAATTTTCTGTCTCCAAATAAGTAATACAGCAGCACGAAGTATGCATGATTGGAGCCAAAGCTTTACTTAGTCCTACGTTACGACTTAGTGCCTAAAGCCACATAAATTCCCTAAGGTCACGAGAAGATGAGAATTATTTGAAGAAATCGCCTACCCGATCCATCCAACCTTTTTGTTGCGGCGAGTTACGGCCGTTACTTGCATTGATCGACGCCTCGAACTCTCGCAGTAAGGACTTTTGCTTCTCCGTCAGCTTCACGGGCGTTTCGATCGCGACGTGACAATACAAGTCGCCCGGGTAACCCGAACGCACGCCCTTAATGCCCTTACCCCTAAGCCTAAATGTCTTCCCTTGTTGCGTGCCCTCCGGAATATCGATTTCGGCACGGCCTCCTAAGGTCGGCACTTCAATCTTTCCGCCTAAGGCCGCCGTCGTGAAGGCAATGGGGACTTGGCAATGCAAGTCATCGCCGTCGCGCTCGAACATCGTGTGCGGCTTGACATGGATCTCGACGTAAAGATCGCCCGGTGGTCCGCCATTAACGCCCGGCTCGCCATTACCGCTTGAACGAATGCGCATGCCGTCGTCGATACCCGCCGGCACCTTGACTTCCAATGTCTTAGTCCGCTTGATCTTGCCCGCACCGTCGCATGCTGGGCATGGGTCGGGAATCATCTTGCCCGTGCCATGGCAACGCGGGCAGGTTTGCTGAATGCTAAAGAACCCTTGTTGCATGCGTACTTGGCCTTGCCCGCCGCAGGTGCTGCACGCCTGCGGCTTAGTCCCGGGCTTGGCGCCCACGCCATGACAGGTCTCGCACTCTTCCCAGGAAGGCACGCGGATGGTGGTGTCAAATCCATTAGCCGCTTGTTCGAGGGTGATCTCCATGTTGTAGCGAAGGTCGGCGCCGCGATAAACGCGTTGACCACCTCGACCATTCCCGCCACCAC
>DASTRU010000287.1:0-18812 GCA_035761045.1 Burkholderiaceae bacterium
GGCAAGGTTGGCGGGAACGATGAGCGTGTTACCCGCTTTCGCAAGCTCGCCAAACGCGTCGACATAACGTTCGGCCACGCGCAAATTCACCGCCTCCATGCCCCCTGATTGAGTTACGGCCGCGCCGACGCGCTCGATCGCGCGCGAGGTCGCATCCGCGATCGCAAGCACCGCCGCCGCCTCGCCTTGCGCGCGGTTGATCTGCGCTTGCTTTTCGCCTTCGGAGCGTTGAATCGAGGCTTCACGTTCGCCGGTCGCGATATTGATTTGCTCTTGCTTGCGCCCTTCAGAGGCGGCGATCAACGCGCGCTTTTCGCGCTCGGCGGTGATCTGCGCCTGCATCGCGCGCAAGATTTCATTAGGAGGCGTGAGGTCTTTAATCTCGTAGCGCAATACCTTTACGCCCCAATTCATCGCGGCTTCGTCCAAGGCGCTGACGACCGATGCGTTGATGAAGTCGCGCTCCTCAAAGGTCTTATCAAGCTCGAGCCGGCCGATGATCGAGCGCAAGGTGGTTTGCGCAAGTTGCGTGATCGCGACGATGTAATTCGACGAACCGTAACTCGCGCGCATCGCGTCGGTCACTTGGAAATAAATAATTCCATCCACCGTGAGCTGCGTGTTGTCCTTCGTGATGCACACCTGGCTTGGAACGTCGAGCGGAATTTCCTTAAGCGAATGTTTATATGCCACGCGATCGACGAACGGAATCACGATGTTAAGGCCAGGCGATAAGGTGGCGTTGTACTTACCCAGCCGCTCAACCACCCACGCGTGTTGTTGCGGTACGACCTTGAACGACTTGACCACGAACACCACGACAACCGCCAAAATGACTAACGCAATAATGCTGATGTCCATAACGACCTTTCGAATTCAAAAAGATAAGGCGTAAAACCTAAGGACGTTGCGACGACAACGTTAACTGGGTGCCACGCACTTCATGGATATAAAACGTACCCGCGGCTTCGGTTTGCCCTGGGGCAAGCACCGCGTTCCATTGCGAGCCGCGATACGTCACTCGGGCCGTTCCGTTGTTCCATTCGCGCACGTGCACGGTTTGGCCAATGTCTAATGTTTGATTGGGATCAAGCGACGGATCAATGCTTTGATTGATCTTGCCCAACCGGCTGCGTCTAAGTAAAAACGTCGCGCCCGCGCCAACGGCGGCCGCGATGACGAATTGCAAGGCTTCGTTCAAACCCAAGAAGGCCGCGACGCCGCCGGCCCCGGCAGCCAAGGCGATCATAAGCACGTAGAACGTTCCGGTTAGCAGCTCGACAATGACTAATCCAAAACCTACTAGCCACCAGACGATGTAATTCGACATTGCGCGCTCCCTAAACTTTAGGTCCACGTTAACGGTGCATGCACCTTACCTAAGCAGCGCGATGTTGTCGCGGCTCTTTCGCGCGATGCGCTTATAAACGACAAGGGACGCCGTAGCGTCCCTCGCACATCGTCAACCTATATGGCAGCGTATTAGCTTTGCGCCAAGCGTTGCCATGTATCCACCACGGTGTCGGGGTTCAGCGAGATGGATTCAATGCCCTGCTTCATCAACCATTCCGCGAAATCCGGGTGGTCGGATGGCCCTTGCCCGCAGATGCCGACGTACTTACCTTTCGCGCGGCAGGCCGCGATGGCTTTGGCCAGCATCTCCTTCACCGCGGGATCGCGTTCGTCGAAACCATCGGCCACCAACCCCGAATCACGATCCAGCCCGAGCGTGAGCTGAGTCAAATCGTTGGACCCAATCGAGAATCCGTCGAAGTAATCGAGGAAGCGTTCCGCGAGGATGGCGTTACTCGGCACCTCGCACATCATGATGAGCCGCAAGTCGTGCTCGCCGCGCTTCAAGCCATGCTGTCCCAGCAGATTCACCACCGCTTCGGCCTCCTTGAGCGTGCGCACGAAAGGCACCATGATTTCGACGTTCGTGAGCCCCATTTCTTCACGCACGCGGCGCATCGCTAAGCATTCCATCGCGAAGCATTCGGCAAAACTTTCGGCGATGTAACGCGACGCGCCTCTAAAACCGAGCATCGGGTTTTCTTCCTCGGGTTCGTAGCGCGAGCCGCCAATCAGCTTGCGGTACTCGTTCGATTTGAAGTCCGACATGCGCACGATGACGGGCTTAGGCCAAAACGCGGCGGCGATCGTCGCGATGCCTTCGGCAAGCTTGTCGACATAGAACGCGCGCGGCGACGCATGCCCACGCGCGACGGACTCGACCGCTTTCTTGAGATCCGCATCGACGTTTGGATAATCAAGAATCGCCTTGGGATGCACGCCGATATTGTTGTTGATGATGAACTCAAGACGCGCCAACCCCACGCCCGCGTTAGGAATCGATTGGAAATCAAACGCGAGCTGCGGATTACCGACGTTCATCATGATTTTGACCGGCAGCTTAGGCAACGCGCCGTGCTTGATCTCGCTGACCTCCATCTCGAGCAAGCCATCGTAGATCCGGCCTTCGTCGCCTTCGGCGCAGCTCACCGTCACGAGCGTGCCGTCCTTCAACGCGGTCATCGCGTCGCCGCAGCCCACCACGGCAGGAACGCCAAGCTCGCGCGCGATGATGGCCGCGTGACATGTACGGCCGCCGCGGTTCGTCACGATGGCCGACGCGCGTTTCATCACCGGCTCCCAGTTGGGATCGGTCATGTCGGCCACCAGCACATCGCCCGGTTGCACGCGTTCCATCTCGCTGGGATCGCGAATCACGCGAACCGGACCGGTGCCAATCTTTTGCCCAATCGCGCGACCAGTGGTCAACACGGCCGACGAACCCTTGAGCTTGTAACGCACCTCGCCCACCGATTTCGCTTGGCTTTTCACCGTTTCGGGTCGCGCTTGCAAAATGTAGAGCTTGCCGTCACGGCCATCCTTGCCCCATTCGATATCCATTGGGCGGCCGTAATGTTTTTCAATAATGACCGCGTACTTCGCGAGCTCGATCACGTCGTCGTCGGTCAATGAATAACGATTGCGTTCCGAGGTGGGCACGTCGATGGTCTTGACTCGCCCTTCCTCGCCGGCGCTCGTGAAGATCATCTTTTGCAACTTAGAGCCAAGAGCGCGACGGATAACGGACTTGCGACCCGCGGCGAGCATGGGTTTATGAACATAAAACTCGTCGGGGTTGACCGCGCCTTGCACCACCATTTCACCTAAGCCATAACTCGCGGTGATGAACACGACATCCTTGAAGCCCGACTCGGTATCGAGCGTGAACATCACGCCCGAAGCCGCGAGGTCGGAGCGCACCATGCGCTGCACGCCAGCCGACAGCGCCACGACATCGTGCGCGAATCCCTTATGCACGCGATAAGCGATGGCGCGGTCGTTATAAAGCGATGCGAACACTTCCTTGATCGCATGCAGCACGTTGTCGATGCCCACCACGTTCAAAAACGTTTCTTGTTGACCTGCGAACGAGGCATCGGGTAAGTCCTCGGCCGTCGCGCTCGAACGCACCGCGAACGACATCTCGGCCGAGGAATCCTTCACGAGTTGTTCATACGCGGTGCGAATTTGTTGTTCAAGCGCTGGCTGCAAGGGGCTTTCGACCACCATGCGGCGAATTTCTTGCCCGGCTTGCGCTAGTGCGCGCACGTCGTCGACGTCCAAGGCCTTCAAACGCGACGAAATTTTTTCGGTGAGTTGGTTGTGCGATAGAAATTCGCGGAACGCTTCGGCCGTGGTGGCGAAACCGCCAGGAACACGAACACCGGCGCTAGCAAGTTGCGAAATCATTTCGCCTAACGAGGCATTCTTGCCGCCGACCGATTCAACATCGGTCATGCGCAAGTGCTCGAAGCCAAGCACATAAGGGTTGGACATAAGTTCTCCGATGGAGCAGTTAAGATTCTTTAGGTGCGGGGATTGTAGCGGTCTAAACCCCATGAATCGCCAGTGCCGGGCCTTGCTTCAACCCATCGTCAATGTCGCTTGATGTAACGCAAGCCCCTGTTTTTACAAGCTTTTCCTGCCGGACTTACAAAAAGCGAGTTGCTTTGATGTTTCCTGATGCCTCCATTCCTTCGCGGTACGACCGCACGGCCTTCTTCGTATCGGACGGCACGGGCATTACCGCCGAGACCTTCGGCCATGCCGTGCTCGCGCAATTCGAGTTGCGGTTTAGGGAAATCCGCATGCCGTTCGTCGACTCGCCGGATAAGGCATGGGAGGTCGTTCAACGCATCAATCAAACGGCGGAACAAGACGGGCGCCGCCCGTTGGTGTTTTCCACCTTGGTGGACCCGGAAACATCGATCGTGCTTAAGCATGCGAATGCCATCGTTCACGATCTAATCAACACCTTCGTTCAATCGCTCGAACACGAGTTGGAGGCGAAGTCCACGCATTCGATTGGTCGCAGCCACGTGGCCGATACCGAGGCTTATCGCGCGCGAATCGACGCGATTAATTTTTCGCTCGCGCATGACGACGGTCAGTCGGACCGTAACCTCGAAGAGGCCGACGTCATTCTCGTGGGGATATCGCGCTGCGGAAAGACGCCCACCAGCTTATATCTTGCGATGACGTATGGGTTGAAGGTCGCGAACTACCCGCTGATTCCAGAGGACTTTGAACGCAATACCTTGCCGACCGCGCTGCCGCCCTATCGAGGCAAATTGTTTGGTCTTTCGATTGCGCCAACCCGCTTGGCCGAGGTCCGAAACGAACGACGCCCCGGCAGTAAATACGCCTCGCTCGAACAATGCCGATACGAGGTCAACGAGGCCGAGTCACTGATGCGGCGCGAAGGCATTCGCTGGCTTTCGTCCACCACCAAATCCATTGAAGAAATCGCGACCACGATTCTTCAAGAAACGCGGCTCGAACGAAAAAGCTTCTAAGCCTGCCGTTTTTGAGAATTGGATGCGGCATTTGTGCCGTATTCCTAGTGGCGCGCGGATAAAGTCAGTAGAGTTTCTACTCCCCATCATCCAAGCGCCTTAGGCGCGTGCCGAGTCTCGCCTCGATGCAGCATCCGCCGAAGCTCGTCCCTGTTGCACAGCGAAGCGAGTCTCCCGCTTCCGAATGCCGCTTGCCGTTTGAAGTCACGCCGGCCCAGCGGCCGCTCGTGCACGCGGTGCTCGATTGGTTGCCGTACCCGGCGGCGTATGTCGATCGGGACAATCATCTGCGCATGGCGAACCAGGCCTTCGCCGAGGCTTTGGGTGCATCGCGCGATGCGTTGATCGATGCGCATATCGAGAGCACTCCTCTTGCATCTCACGCCACGCTCATCGACGCGGCGCTGCGCGGAGAACAGGTGCGAATCACCGTAAGTAACAACGGCGCACTCGCGCTGGGATCGATTCCTCAACGCAATGAATTCGGGGTGATTCAAGGCTGTTTATGGATACCGCTTGAGATTAGCGAAACATCCGGGGTGGCTATCGTCGCCAAACCCGCGCCGCCGCGTAACGCGCTGCTTCACGGCGTGCTTGCCTCCATGCCAGTCGCGCTTGCGTATGTTTCGCCGCGACAAATCATCGAGTATGTGAACGCGAGTTTTTGCAGTTTGGTGCGGCGGCACGAGGCTCAGGTCGTTGGAGCAACACTTAGCAGTGTCGTGGGCGATGCGTTGGCGGACTTAGATTCCGCCTTCGAGCAAGCCATGACGGGGCGCATCGTCGATCTCGAATATTTGGTGGGCGATCGCAACGACAACGAACGCTGGCGGCGTCTACGCGTTCTTCCACCATTGGCTTCAAACGATGCCGAGCATGGCGTATTCGTGATGCTGACGGATGTGCACGACGAAAAAACCGCACGCCTCGCGCTGGAACGCCGCGAACGACAAGTGCGCGAGTTTTCGGAAAACATTCCTCATCCGGTCGCGTATTTGTCGAAGGACAACACCTTTGGTTTCGTCAACAACGCGTTCGCGCAGTTCTTTGGTTTGACGCGCGAGCGCATCGTGGGCAGCAGCTTGAGCCATGTGCTTGGCGAGGCCAGCACGATCGTCGACAGCGACATTCACGCGCGCGTGCGCTCTGGCGAAGCGGTCAGCGAGGAACGTCGCATCACGCTGCCTAATGGAGCGCAGCGCACCGTCGAGATTCGATGGACGCCCGAAGTGGAAATGGTGGCGGTAAACGACACCGACGACGGCGTGCGCACGGTACGCGGTCTTTACTTGATGATCGTCGATGTCGAGCAAAGCGAGGCCGCGCGCATCGCGTTTCAAGACTCCGTCGCCGAACTTAGGCGCGCGATGAATTCCATCGATACGCCCATCGCATTAATCGACGCCGACGAATGCTTTCGATTCGCGAACGCGAGCATGCAAGCGTGGTATGGCTTGTCGGGCGAGCAAATCGTCGGGCGTGAACTCAAGGCCTTGCTCGGCGAGCGTCTGTACACGAAATCGGTGCCGTACATCGCACGTGCATTAGCCGGCGAGGAAGTGCTGTTCGAACGCGAGTTCATGTTTCCCGGCGGAATAGAACGCTGGACGCGCGTGCGTTACGTGCCGCAACGCGCGGCCGATCGTCGTATCACTGGTTTTTACGTCGTCATCTTCGACGTGCACGATCTTAAGATCCAGCAACGCGAATTGCAGATCAAGCAAGAAGAGTTACGGCGCGCGAACTGGTTGTTATCGTCGCACCTGGAAAATTCACCGCTCGCCGCGCTCGAACTTGATGCCGATTTGAACGTGCGTCGATGGTCCGAACGCGCGGAACGCTTGTTTGGCTGGCGTCGCGACCAAGCGCTTAACCGCAGCATTTGGGAACTCTCGTTAATCGCCGATGGCGAAGTGGACGCCATCACGCGTTCATTCGCGTTGGTATTGTCCGCGCGTCAACAACGCGTCTCCGCGCTGCAACGAGTCACGCGCCACGATGGATCACGTATTTGGTGTGAGTGGTACATCTCCGCCTTGGCCGATGAAACAGGCGAAGTCGCATCGATCTTCGCGCTCGTGCAAGACGTTAATCAGCGCGTTGAAGCCGAAGCACGGTTACAGCAACTCGCCGCCTACGATTCGCTAACGGGTTTACCCAATCGCTCCAGCTTGCAATTTGAATTAGCGCAAGCCTTAGACCGCGCGCGCCGTTCGGGTAGCGGAGTGGCGGCCTTGTTCATCGACCTCGACCACTTCAAGAACGTCAACGACACGTTGGGCCATCGTATTGGCGATCAGTTGTTGGTTTCCGTCGCGCGCATTCTTAAGTCTTGCGTAAGACGCAACGACTTAGTCTCGCGCATGGGCGGCGACGAGTTCATGGTCGTGGTCGAACACAACAAGCCACGCAACGCAGCCCAACACGTCGCCGACAAAATTCTGATCGCGTTGAATCAACCGCTGCCTGTGGAAGGTCATATGTTGACCGTAGCGGCAAGCGTGGGCATCGCGATCTTTCCCGACCACGGCACCGACGCGAACTTATTGCTTAAGAACGCCGATGTCGCGATGTATCACGCCAAGGGCCTCGGCAAGGGGCGCTTCGAGGTGTACTCCGACGAGTTGGCGCGCGAGCGCGAGGAACAATCGCTGATCGAGTTTTCGTTACGCGTGGCGATGGCGAGCAATCAACTAACGCTTGCTTATCAACCGCGTGTAATGCTTGAAGACGGACGTATCGAAGGCGCGGAAGCCCTGCTTCGCTGGCGACATCCCGAACTCGGTGATATTCCGCCTAAGAAATTCATTCGCGTCGCCGAGGAAACGGGGTTGATCTTCGAACTCGGCACATGGGTGTTTCGCAAAGCGTGCCAGCAGTTGCGCGAATGGGAGCGCGAGGGCTTGCCGATCAAGACCATCTCGGTCAACTTCTCGGCACGCCAACTCCTTACCCGCGACTTAGTGGATCGGATCTCCAACATCTTGACCGAAACAGGATGCGATCCCAGACGTTTGGAGGTGGAGATCACCGAAACGTCCATGATGTTCGACATCACAACGACTAAACGCGTTATTAGCTCGCTCAAACGCTTGGGCATGCGCATCGCCATCGACGATTTCGGAACCGGCTTTTCGAGCCTTTCGCATCTTCAGCAGCTTGATATCGATGCGCTCAAAATCGACCAAAGCTTCGTGCGCGATTTACTTCTTGATGCGGGCGATGCGGCGATCACTCGCGCGGTCATCGCATTAGGTCGAGGCATTGGCTTGCAAGTTATCGCCGAAGGCGTGGAGAACGCGCGACAACTCTCGTTCTTGCGCGATTGCGGCTGCGATCTTTACCAAGGCTTTCACTTTAGTCCCGCCGTTCCGCCGCAGGACTTCGAAGCCTTGCTTCGCTCCCAACAAACTCGCACGAAGCCGCCCATCACGCGATAAGGGCATTCGCTCTTAATTTATCAGCCCGCGTTGGCGGCGCATTTCAAACAAACATACGGCTACGGCCGCGGCGACGTTGATCGACTCGATCCGCGTTTCATGCGGAATGCGTACGCGTTGTTGAAGGATTTGCTTAATCTCATCCGAGATGCCGTGTCCTTCGTGGCCGAAAATCCATGCGCATGGCGGCTTTAAATCGACGCGATATAAGCTCGATGCGGCGTCGATCGTCGTGCCAATAAGCGGCACGCGCAGACGCTGAATATCCGCGACTAAGTCATTTACTTCGACTAAGGCCAATACCGCATGTGCGCCCATGCCCGCGCGCAACACTTTAGGCGACCATAATGACGCACACCCCCGCCCCGCCAATACGCCCGTCACTCCCGCGGCGGCGGCGGTGCGCAAGATCGCGCCGACGTTGCCAGGATCTTGCACGCCGTCGAGCACGACGCAGTCTTGACCTTGAAGATCGCTCACGCTTTTAGACGGCGGAATCACGGTAGCGATGATGGGAGGTGCGCTATCAAGCGACGATAGGTGGCGCATTACAGGGTCTGGCACCGCGATGACATTTATATGCCGCGCTCGTGCTGCGTCCATGCATTGAACAACATCGGGCCGATGAACACCCGCATCGCTTACTAAAACATGCTCGCAGGTATGCCCCGCCTCAAGCCACGCGCGTACTAAATGGTCGCCTTCGAGCAGCGCTAAGTTCTCGTCGCGAGCGGCATGTCCGAGCGCGAGTTTGCGTAGTCGTTTGACGAGCGGGTTGTCGCGAGACTCAATACGTTTCATCGCATGCGCTGCAATGCCGCCGCGACGGGCGCGAACGATCGTCGGTGATGCATGCACGGACCATGCGCGATCAACGCACTCAAATGCGCTTGAGTTCCATAGCCGCGATGTTGGTCAAAGCCGTACATCGGATGCTGTTCGTGCAAGTCGTCGAGCATCGCGTCGCGCACGGTCTTTGCGAGAATGGACGCGGCGGAAATCGCTGGCACGCGCGCATCACCTTTCACGACCGCCTGCGCGCGCACATTGATGCGCGGCAGTTGATTGCCATCGATCAACGCCAACTCCGGTGTCACGCTTAAGCCTTGCACCGCTCGTCGCATGGCGAGCAAGGTGGCTTGCAAGATATTGATCGTGTCGATCTCCTCGACCGACGCCTCGGCCACGCACCACGCCACGGCACGTTCGCGAATTTCAATCGCCAACGCATTACGGCGCGCGGGACTTAGGACTTTTGAATCGGCTAATCCAGCGATCGGCTTTTCGGGATCGAGAATCACGGCCGCCGCCACGACGGGACCGGCCAGCGGTCCACGACCGGCTTCATCGATCCCACACGTAAGAAGCGACTCGTCGAAAACGAATGCGTCTTGGGTCGATTCGTCGCGCCGTCTCATGCGTCTTCGCCGTTTGCCAGTAAGTCGTTGATCGCCTCGGCGGCGCGCGCTCCGGTGCCCTGCTTGAGTTCGCGATGCATGGCGTCAAAGCGCGCGGCGAGATGACGGCGCCAGACTTCATCGTTGAGCGCATCGAACATCGCGTCGGCGATCATGTCGGGCTGCGCGCGCTCTTGTAAAAACTCGGGCACCACGAATTCGCGCGCCAGTACATTAGGTAAACCTACGTAGGGTAAATAGCCCATGCGCCGCATGAGTAAGGCGGATAACCACGCGGCTCGATACGCGATCACCATTGGTTTTTTAAACAGCGCGCATTCCAACGTCGCCGTGCCGCTAGCCACCAATACCGCGTCGCACGCTTCGATCGCATCGTGCGAGCGTCCATCGAGCACGGTGATGTTCGCACCGGCGATGCGTACGGGCTCGAGCTGCGCGTCGATACGGGTGCGCAACATCGGTGTCGCGGTGGGCACGAGAAAACGCAAATTGCGTTCGCGCGAATGCATGAGCCGCATCGTTTCGGCAAAGATGGGACCAATGCGTTGCACTTCGCCCATGCGACTGCCGGGTAACACCGCGACGACGCGTCCGCCTTGCGGCGCGAGTTTCAAACGTTTTCGGGCCGCTTCGGTATCGGGTACCAGCGGAATCGTATCGGCAAGCGGATGCCCGACATACACCGCGCGCACACCGGCGCGCTCGTAAAGCTCGGGCTCGAACGGAAAGAGGCACAACATCAAGTCGACCGAGCGTGCGATACGGTTGACCCGTTCGCCACGCCACGCCCAAATAGATGGACTTACGAAGTGAACGGTCTTGATGCCCGCGGCGCGCAAGTCGGCTTCCAACGAGAGATTAAAGTCGGGCGCATCGGTGCCAATGAATAACGCCGGACGTTCGGCCAACACCCGCTCACGCAGCGCGCGCCGAATGCCAAGAATTGTGTGCAGATTGCGCAGTGCGTCCCAATAGCCGTGCACGGAAAGCGCATCCATCGGCCATTTAGACTTGAATCCGTGCGATTGCATGCGTGGCCCGCCAATACCCCAAAACTGCGTATTCGGCCATTGCTGCTTCAAAGGACCGAGCAACAGCCCGGCGAGTAAGTCCCCGGACGGTTCGCCTGCAACCATCGCGATACGACCCGGTTCGGTGTTGGGGGGCACGAATAATCCGTACTAGCGCACGATGCCGCGTTGCGAAGCGGCGATGAAATCGGCGAACGCCTTGACGTGCGCAGACGCGGTGGCTTGCGCCAGCTCAGCGATCTGGCGCTTGGCTTCGTCAAGCAGCAGTCCGTCGCGGTATACGAGCTTGTAGGCACGCTTGATCGCGTCGATGTCGTCGGCCGAGAACCCGCGTCGACGCAAACCTTCGCTGTTGATTCCTCTTGGCGCGGCGGGCCCGCCATCGGCCATGACGAACGGCGGGATGTCTTGCACGAGTTTGCTCGACGCGGCGAGCATCGCGTGCGCGCCGAGTCGGCAAAACTGATGCACGCCGCTCATGCCGCCCAAAATCACCCAATCGCCCACATGCACATGGCCCGCGATCTGCGCGTTGTTCGCGAAGATCGTGTGGTTGCCCACGCGGCAATCATGCGCGATGTGCACATACGCCATGATCCAATTGTCGTCGCCGATGCGCGTCACGCCTTCGTCTTGCACGGTGCCGGTATTGAAGGTGCAAAACTCGCGAATCGTATTGCGGTCGCCAATCTCCAAGCGCGTGACTTCGCCAGCGTATTTTTTGTCTTGCGGCGGCTGGCCGATCGAGTTGTGCGAATGAATGTGATTGTCGCGGCCGATCGTCGTGTCACCTGCGAGCACGCAATGCGAGTCGACACGACTGCCACGTCCGATGCGCACGCGCGATCCGACCAAGGTGTATGGCCCTATCTGCACATCGTCATCGAGCTCGGCGCCGGCTTCCACGATGGCCGTGGGATGGATGCGCGTGGTCATAAGCGCGCTGTCCTTTCAATCAATCAATCGATCAAGCCACTTGCGTCGGATCGCTGACCGAACGCAAGGTGCATAGCAATTCCGCCTCGGCGGCAACTTGTCCGTCCACATACGCGCGCGCCGCGTACTTACCCAAGCGCGGCGATTGTCGAATGATGTCGATATCCAGCGTGAGTTGATCGCCAGGCAACACGGGCTTTTTGAAGCGCGCGCCGTCGATGCCAACGAAGTAATACACCGAGTCCGAATCCGGCAACCGGTTCATGCTCTTAAACGACAAGATGCCGGCGGTTTGCGCGAGCGCTTCGATCACGAGCACGCCCGGCATGACTGGATAGTGTGGAAAGTGTCCGGTGAAGAACGGCTCGTTGATCGTCACGTTCTTGATCGCACGGATACGCTTGCCAGGCTCGAGTTCAAGCACGCGATCAACCAGCAACATCGGGTAGCGGTGCGGCAAATGTTTAAGAATCTCGAGGATATCGAGCGTCGCCAAAGTGCTCATGAGGATTTTTTCTCCGTACCGGCGCGCTCTTCGCGCGCTTCGCGTTCGAGTTCGCGGACGCGCTCGCGCAGGTCCGCCAAATTGCGCAATACCGCTGCGTTGCGCTCCCATCCACGATGGGTATCGATGGGAAAACTGCCCGAGTATCGCCCAGGCGTATGGATTGACTTAGCGACTAATGCCCCACCGGACACATGCACGTCATCGCCAATTTCGATGTGCCCGACGACCATGGCGGCGCCACCGAATGTGCAACGCTTGCCGATCGTGGTGCTGCCCGCGATGCCCACGCAGGCGGCGATCGCGGTGTGCTCGCCTATGCGCACGTTGTGGGCGATTTGAATTTGGTTGTCGAGCTTCACGCCGTCACCGATGACAGTGTCGTCCAACGCGCCTCGATCGATCGTTGTGTTCGCGCCAATTTCGACATCGTTACCCACGAGCACTCGGCCCACTTGTGGAATCTTGACCCAGGCGCCGCGATCGGGTGCCAGCCCGAATCCGTCGGAACCGATGACGGCGCCCGCATGCACGATGCAGCGGTCGCCCATCACCGTCCCGTCGTACACCGACACATTCGCATGCAACAAGCAATCGGCGCCGACGTGCACCGCCTCGCCAAGCACGCAACCCGGGCCGATGTCGGTGCCCAAGCCAATCACGCATCCCGCGCCGATGACCGCGTTCGGTCCCACGTTGACGTCTTCCGCGACGCGAGCGTCCGCAGCCACGACGGCGCTTGGATGAATGCCCAGCACCTTACGCGGCGAGCGCGTTTGCACCATGTATTGGCTAATGCGCGCGAACGCGAGATAAGGCTGATCGTGCAGCCATACGGTTCGGAGATCGCTGCGTAGCGCGTCGCCATGAGCGGGACGCACGATCAACGCGCCCGCCCGGCTTGCGGCCGCCACCGCTAAATATTTGTCTTGCGCAACGAAGGCAATGTGCTGCGCACCCGCGGTCTCAATCGAAGCGAAACCAACCACGCTTCGCGACGGATCGCCCAACAAGCGACCGCCGAAACGCGTGCATAAGTCGTCGAGCGTGAAGCGCACGGCGAGACCACGCCGGTTTACTTAGCCGCGTTCAGCGCCTTGATCACTTTGTCGGTGATATCAATGCGCGGACTCGCGTAGACCGCTTCCTGAAGGATGAGGTCGTATTTTTCGGTTTCGGAAATTTGCCGGATCACGCGATTGGCCCGTTCGAGAACGCTTGCGAGCTCTTCGTTGCGGCGCTGGTTCAAATCCTCGCGCAACTCGCGTTGGCGGCGTTGGAATTCACGGTCTTGATCGGCGAGTTCGCGTTGCCGACGCGAGCGATCGGATTCGGACAACACCGCCGCTTCTTTCTCGAAACGCTCCGACGCCGTCTTCAACCGCGCGGCCAGATCCTCGATGTCTTTTTGACGCTTGGAGAACTCCGCCTCGAGTCGTTGTTGCGCGGCGCGCGCGGGTTGGGATTCACGGAAAATTTTCTCGGTGTTGACAAAGCCGATGCGAACTTCTTGAGCGATCGCGGGGGTAGCGGCGATGAGCAACGTGGAAATCAACCATCGGGCCGACAGGGCACGCAGGATCATGTGGATCGTCCTTAGAATCCGGTACCGAGCTGGAATTGAAAGAGCTGCGTTCGGTCGCCAGGTTTTGCATTGAGCGGTTTGCCGAATGAAACCTTAAGCGGCCCGACCGGCGACAGCCAGCTAATACCGAGGCCGGCAGAATAGCGCAGATCGCCGAGGCTCACGTGATCGCCCTCCGGCCACGTGGTGCCACCGTCGGTGAATAAAAACGCGCGCACGCTTTTGTCTTGCACACCGGGGATGGCGAACAAAAATTCCGCATTACCGAATAGACGGGTGGAGCCGCCCAGCGAGGCGCCATCCACTTCGTCGTATCGCGTGGTGAGCGAGCCAGCCTCGTAACCACGCACGGTACCAATACCACCGGCGTAGTAATACTTAAACACTGGCAGCGGTTTGCCACCAAAGCCTCTGCCGTAATCGGTTTGGCCATTAAGCGCGATGGTGAAGTCCTCACCCAAAGGGCGATACCACTGATGCTGGTAACTCAATCGGTAATAGCGAAGATCAAGCACGGGCAGCGTGACTTCCGCCGACGCGCGTTGCAATGTCCCCTTCCGTGGCGAAATACCGGAGTCCCGCGTATCGCGCACCCACGCGGCGTTCACGAGCACCGCGCTGCTGTTGGAGCCAAACTGCTGCACGTAGTCCTTGAATCGTTGCGGACTACCGCGGTTCGTGGGCGTGCTGTCGAATACTTGGAGGTTGGTGCTTTCGTAGGCCGTACCAACGATGATCGATGTGGCTTCGCCCACGGGGATGCCAAAGCGCAATCCACCGCCCGTGCTGCGCAATTTGTAATTGCCAAGGCTCGAACTTAATTCGGTTGGGTCGTACTTGCGGGTGTAAACGTCAAACCCTTGAGACACACCATCGATGGTGTAGTACGGGTTGTTTTGCGACAGCGCGTACACCTGACTCGACCGCGAGGTGTTCACCTCGAACGACAGCGAGTTGCCCGAGCCGAATAAGTTGTTTTGCGAGATGGAGGCGTTGAGCACTACCTTCTCGCTCGACGAAAACCCAGCGCCGAAGTTCAAGCTGCCGGTCGCGCGTTCCTTGACGGTGTAGTTCACGTCGACTAAGTCGGGCGCATTGGGTACGGCCGGGGTTTCGACCTTAACTTCATCGAAGTATCCAAGGCGATCAACGCGATCACGCGACGCCCGCACGCGCTCGCCGTTGAAATATCCGCTTTCCACTTGGCGAAGTTCGCGCCGAATCACTTCGTCACGACTGCGCGCATTACCCGCGATGTTGATGCGACGAACGTATACGCGCCGCGCGGGATCGACCACGATCGAGAATGCGACGGTTGCTTTCTCGCGATTGATTTCCGGCGCCGGCGTCGCGTTGGCAAACGCATAACCGTAATTGCCGAGGCGTTCGGTGATCAACCGTGTCGATTCATTCAACCGCTCGCCGCTGAAGGTATCGCCGGGCTTGAGCAACACGAGCGATTTAAGTTCGGCTTCCTTATCGAGCAACTCGCCGGTCAGCTTAACGTCGGAGACGGTGTACTTCTGCCCTTCGCTCACGTTGATCGTGATGTAGATGTCGCGCTTGTCGGGCGTGATCGACACTTGCGTGGAGTCAATCGAGAACTCGAGATAACCACGGTTCAAGTAATACGAACGCAAGGTTTCCAAATCGGCCGTTAGTTTTTCCTTCGAGTACTGATCGCGCTTGGTGAAGAAGGTGAACCAACCTGGCGTCGTTAATTCAATTTGACTCAGCAATTCACGCGTGGAAAACGCTTTGTTGCCCACGATATTGATTTGCTTGATCGACGCGACCTCGCCTTCGTCGAAATTGAAATCGATCGCGACGCGATTGCGTTCTTGTGGCGTGACGGTGGTCGTGATTTGCACGCCGTACTTGCCACGCGACAAATACAAACGCTTGAGTTCTTGTTCGGCGCGCTCGAGCAACGAACGATCAAGAACACGCGCTTCCGCGATACCGATGTCGCGTAGCGCGCCCTTGAGTTTGTCGGTATCGAACTCTTTATTGCCGTTGAAAGTGATCGTGGCGATTGATGGCCGTTCCTCGACGATGACGATCAACACGTCGCCATTGGCTTCTAGTCGCACGTCGCGAAAGAAACCGGTGGCGAATAGCGCGCGGATCGCGGACGCGCCTTTTTCGTCGGTATACGTGTCGCCAACCTTAAACGGCAAGTAACTAAATACCGTGCCCGGTTCGGTGCGTTGAACGCCTTCGACGCGAATATCGCGAACGACGAATGGATCAACCGCCCATGATGAAGGCGACCACGCGGAGAACACGGCCGTGGCAATCGCCGTTACGGTGAGCGAAATGGCACGCGACTTAGTTTTCTTGGTGGAACGGCGCATTGAGCAACAAGTGACGCTGACCGCAAAGCGAGCTTTGCGAGCGAACGAATCGGAGTGGGATTAGGTAAGCAGCCGAGTAAAGTCGTTGAAGAGGGCAATGGCCATCATGGTGACGAGCACCGTAAGACCAGCGCGTTGCCCAAGCATCATGATGCGATCGGACAATGGCTTACCTCTTAAAACTTCGGCCAGATAATACAGCAAGTGCCCACCATCCAACATTGGAATGGGCAGCAGGTTGAGCACGCCAAGACTGATGCTGATCAACGCCACGAAAGATACATACGCATCAATGCCAAGACGGGCGGTTTGCCCCGCGTAATCAGCGATCGTGACCGGACCACTAAGATGTTTGATTGAAAGTTGGCCGATCAACATCTTGCCAAGCATGCGCACGGAGAAGATCGACATTTCCCATGTGCGTTGCACGGCGTTCGATACGGAGTCGATCAATGAATACTTAACGACGACGGTATCGAGCCGACCACCGATCGCGACGCCTAATTTACCGATCGCGCGCGCGTTGGACGTTCGACCATCGTCGCGTTGTTCGACCGCGTTAGGCACGGCCAGCACATGCAATGGCTGCCCGTTGCGTACAACATCGATCGTGATTTGACGGCCTGGCGAGGCGCGAATCGCATCGACGAATAACGCGGCGTTATCGGTGTAGATGCCATTTACGCTTACCACGCGGTCACCCTCTCGCAAGCCGGCACGCTCGGCGGGCGAGCCGGGTTCGACGCGCCCGAGCACGGGCATTGGCCGATGCAACGCAAGGCCAAGCCCGGCAAGCGCATCGGCCTCGGGATCGTCGTTGGTTTGCAAACCTTGCGCGTCAAGAACGAGCTCGCGTGAAGCGCCATGCATGCCTTCGACGCCGACACGCGTCGATCGTTCGTCAAGCACGGCTTGCAACAAAAGCCATCGCGCGTCGGTCCAGCTGCGCACGGGCGTGCCATCGACGGCGACGATGCGGTCGCCATCACGAAAGCCTGCGCGCGCCGCGGGCGTATCAACGGCCGGCGCGGCAAGACGCGCAACCGGCTCTTCCACGCCCATGGAATTTAGGCCGGTGTATAGCGCGATCGCGAGGAGCAAGTTAGCCGCCGGGCCCGCCAAGACGATGGCTATGCGTTTGCGCACATGCTGACGATTGAACGCGCGCGGCAAATCGCGTGGATCGATTGGGTGATCAGGCGCCGCTTCGCGCTCATCGAGCATGGCGACGTAACCGCCGAGAGGAATCATCGATATCGCAAGCTCGGTTTGGTCGCGCCCGAAGCGGCGCGCCCATAGCGGCTTGCCAAACCCGATCGAGAACCGGAGTACCTTGACGTCGCACCAACGCGCGACGAGGTAATGCCCGAGCTCGTGCACGACGATCAACACGCCAAGCGCCACCGCGAATGCCGCGACGGTATGCAAAATATTCATCGATGCCCCTTAAACGGCGAATGCGCAAATCGCATCGCGCGCATGCTCGCGCGATAAACGATCGATCGCCACGATGGCCTCTAGGCTATCGCAGGAGGACGGGTAGGGTCGAGCCAAGGTGTCCTCGATGACGGCGGCGATTCGCCCAAAACTTATTCGGCCGCTTAAGAACTCAGCAACGGCGACCTCGTTGGCGGCATTGAGCGCGATGCATGCCACGGAACCCGAGGCCAACGCATGCTGAGCCAAACGAAGGCAAGGAAAACGCGCGAGGTCCGGTGGCTCGAACGTTAAAGCACCCGCACGCGCGAGATCGAGCCGAGGCGAGCCCGAGGCAATGCGTTCGGGATACGCCATCGCATAGGCGATGGGCGTGCGCATATCGGGCGAGCCCAATTGCGCGAGCACCGACCCGTCGTCGAATTCCACCAAGCTATGCACCACGCTTTGCGGATGAACGAGCACATCCAACCGCTCGGCGGGCAGATCAAACAACCAACGTGCCTCGATGAGTTCGAGGCCCTTATTCATCATCGAGGCGGAGTCGACCGAGATTTTGGGGCCCATCAACCAATTCGGATGCGCGATCGCTTGCGCGGGCGAGGCATGGGCAATCGTTTCGGCGGATGCGGTGCGAAACGGTCCGCCCGAGGCGGTGAGCAACAGCCGCGAAACGCCATGGGTAAGCGCCCATCCCCGCTCGTCGTGCGGCAGACATTGAAAGATGGCGTTGTGTTCGCTATCGACGGGCAATAGCCGCGCTCCGTGCCGTTTGGCCGTGTCGATCAATAACGCGCCGGCCATCACGAGCGATTCCTTATTCGCCAACAGCACGTCCTTACCCGCTTTTGCGGCGGCCAAGGTGGGCGCAAGCCCCGCTCCGCCCACGATCGCGGCCATGACGGCATCGACCTCGGGTGTTGTCGCCACTTCGATCAATGCTTGTTCGCCATGCATTACCCGCACGGTCGTGCCGGACAACAAGGTTTTGAGTCGTTCGGCCGCCTCATGCGTGGCGACGACGGCGACAGCTGGACGAAATCGCAGGCATAACGCGGCGAGTTCATCCACGCGGGAGTGCGCCGTCAACGCATGCAAGCGAAACCGGTCGACATGACGCTCGACGATATCGAGCGTGCTGAGCCCAATGGAGCCCGTCGCGCCCAGAATGGTTAAGGTTTTCATTGCGGCAAATCTCTTAGGCCAAGGCGAGCAAGAGCATCGCCACGGGCAAG
>DASTRU010000288.1:0-13835 GCA_035761045.1 Burkholderiaceae bacterium
GAAGGTGGAATTCCTAAAGCATGGCGAGACACGCAGCTTCGCCATCGTCGATGCCGCGATGAACGACCTTATGCGTCCCGCGATGTACGAAGCCTGGATGGACGTGCAAGCCGTGGTGCCGCGTTCAGGCGAGGCGGTGGAAGTCGACGTGGTCGGCCCGGTGTGTGAATCGGGCGATTGGCTCGCGCGCGAACGAAAACTCGTCGTAGCCCCAGGCGACTTGATCGCCGTGATGGGCGCGGGCGCCTACGGCATGAGCATGGCGAGCAACTACAACACGCGTGGCCGCGCGGCCGAAGTCATGGTCGACGGCGATCGCGTGCATCTCGTGCGCGAGCGCGAGCGCGTCGAGGATTTATTCGCGCTTGAATCGCGGCTGCCTCAAAACTAAGTCGTCACGCGTGGCGACTTAGTCGTCGTTGATTGCCAGCGCCACCAAACACGTAGCGCCAACAACACCGCGACGATCACGGCGAACAAGGCGGGATACGCCAAGTCGTTCTTGCCCGCCTTATGCCACCAATAATGCAAGACGGCGAGCGGCGCGATCGCATACACGCTTCGATGCAATGCCTGCCATCGCTTGGCGCCCAACCATTTCGTCGCGCGATGCGTGCTCGTCGCGGCAAGAGGGATCAACAGCACGAAGGCTAGAAAGCCAACGGTGATGAACGGCCGCTTGATGACGTCGGCGGTGAGTTCCGCCACGTCGAAGAAATGGTCGAACCATACCCAGGTGACGAAGTGCAGCACGGCGTAAAAGAAGGCGAACAAGCCCAACAAACGCCGCAAGCGCGCAAGCCAAGGCCAGCCGAGCAGTCGCCGTGCGGGCGTTACGCCGAGCGCCACGCATAACAACACCAACGCGTACCAACCAGTGGTCCGTTGCAAGGTTTCGATTGGATTAGGCCCCAAGGCCTCATGCGCGACACCCATCGCCAATCGCGCGAACGGGATCAGCGCAGCCAACCACACCAGCGTTTTGACGATCGCGATCGCGCGTGGCGACAGCATGCGGACGTTAACTTTCACCTCCCGCGCCGTGCTCACGCTTAGTAGTCCTTGCGCAAGTCCATGCCCGTGTACAAGGACGCGACTTGCGATTCATAGCCGTTGAACATCAAGGTCTTGCGGCGCGGCGCGAAAAACCCTTCGCTGGGAATGCGTCGCTCGGTCGCCTGGCTCCAACGCGGATGGCTCACGTTCGGATTCACGTTCGAATAAAAGCCGTATTCCTGCGGCGCCGATTTCGTCCACGAACTCACTGGCTGTTGCCGCACGAAGCGGATCTTCACGATCGACTTCGCGCTCTTGAAGCCGTATTTCCACGGTACGACGAGGCGCACCGGCGCGCCGTTTTGGTTCGGCAAGATTTCGCCATACATGCCAAGCGTCAACAGCGTGAGCGGGTGCATGGCTTCGTCGATACGCAGCCCTTCGACATACGGCCAATCGAGTACGGCCGAACGCACACCGGGCATGGTGTCGGGCTGCACCGCGCTCGTGAATTCGACGAATTTGGCATTGCTAGTGGGCTCGACCTTTTTAGCCAGTGCCGCGAACGAGTATCCGATCCACGGAATCACCATGCTCCAACCTTCGACGCAGCGCAGCCGATACACGCGTTCCTCGAGCGGCGCGAGCTTAAGCAGCTCGTCGATGCCCAACGTCATCGGTTTTTGAACCTCGCCTTCGATCGACACCGTCCACGGCCGCGTGCGCAACTTACCGGCATGCATGCCCGGATCGCTTTTATCGGTGCCGAATTCGTAGAAATTGTTGTAGGTGGTCGCGTCGTTGTACGGCGTTTGTTTTTCAAGAACCGATAAGGGCGACGCTTGCGCGGGCAGCTTGGTACGCGGCGACGGTTGCGCGCGCGCGTCTCGCGCGGCCCATGCGCCAATGCTGCCGATTCCGGCCGTGACCGCCAACGCGGCGAGAATTTCGCGGCGTCGGTCGAATACGCTTTTGGGCGTGATTTCAGAAGCAGCGATATCGGTCGGCGGGCGAATGAGCATGCGACGTCCTCGGTAATGTTGAAAAAAATTCTGGATCTCGAACCATTTATTAGGCAAAACCACTCACTATTTCACGCGCTTATCGCAAGCCGATATTTATTCGTCGCGTTTAAAAATGCGGCGATGTGTGTTTTCCCTCGTTGAGACCATCATGTTGATATCACTTCATAGCACTCTTCGATCCCGTGGTGCGGCATTAGTTGCCGCCTTGCTTCTCGCCGCTTGCGGTGGCGGAGGCGAAATCAACGGGACCAGTTCGCGTTCGGGCACGCTGAACGTTTCGTTAACCGACGCTCCCGCATGCGGCTTCGACGCGGTGAACGTGACCGTGCAACGCGTGCGCGTGCATCCAAGCGAAACCGCCGAAGACACAGCCTCGGGGTGGATTGACATTCGCTTGAACCCGGCTCGCAAGATCAATCTGCTTAATTTGCGCAACGGCGTGCGCGACACCTTGGGTCAAACCTCGATTCCCGAAGGACGGTACAACCAGATTCGGCTGGTGCTGCAATCAGGCAGCGTGCTGGCTAATTCCGTCGTACCCAGCGGCGGACGCGAGACGGCGCTTGATACGCCGAGCGCCTTGCAAAGCGGCATCAAGCTGATTCACAACTTCACCGTGCTCGCCGGGCAAACGGTGGATCTCGTGCTCGACTTCGA
Organism: Burkholderiaceae bacterium; assembly: GCA_035761045.1. Lineage (GTDB taxonomy): Bacteria > Pseudomonadota > Gammaproteobacteria > Burkholderiales > Burkholderiaceae_E > DASTRU01. Next base: position 2,679 of record DASTRU010000288.1, read on the forward strand.
TGCTTGCCGTTCGATCGTGACCGCGAACGCGGGCCGTTACCTGCTCAAACCGGTCGTACGTGCGTTAACGACCGCCAATGGCGCGACGATTTCTGGCTCGGTGCCCACCGCGTTGACCGTGGCTGGCGCGACCTTGAGCTTGCAAACGCTGGATAGCAACGGCCGTCCCGTCGTCGTCACCGCCACGACGCCGGATGCGGGATCGGGCACCTTTCAATTCGCGCCGGTTCCGGCGGGCGGCAATTACACCTTGGTGGCCGCGGCGCCCGGCTACTCCACCGTCGTCGTGCGCAACGTTCCGACGTCGGCGGGCGGCACGACAGCGGTCGGCACCTTGCAGCAGCCACCGGTGTCGGTGATGAGTCAAATTAGCGGCCGGATCTTCCCGGTGGGCAACGACGCGGCGGCGCGCGCCATCCAATTCCTTACTGGCGGTCCCGCGATCGAGGTGGCCTATGCCAACGCGCAATTCAGCACCGGGCAATACGCGCTTTCGGTACCGATCAATCCGCCGCTCGTCACGACCTACACCGCAAGCGGATTGCCGCTGTTCGTGGGCGACACCTTAGTCGCCGGGCTATACACCTTGCAGGCGAGCACGCCGACGCAAAACGCGGAAGTCGACATCAGCGTGGGCACCCAAGACGTAATTCAAGACTTCACGTTTTAACTAACGACGCGTAAGCGCCGCGCGCAAACGCGCGAGCGCTTCGTCGGTCACGCCGGGCCGCGCGCCCGGCCGTGACGCCGCGGCCCAAATCGGCTGTGGAAAATGCGCGTCGTCGCGCCAGCGTGGAATCACGTGCCAATGCAAGTGCGGCACCACGTTGCCAAGACTTGCGAGATTGATTTTGTCGGGCGCGAGCACTTCGCGAATCGCGCGTTCGACATGCATGACGGTCTCGAACATATACGCGCGGTCAGCGGCGCTTAGGTCGCTCATCTCGCGTACATGCGCATTCCAAATCACGCGGCAAAAGCCTGGATACGCGGCGTCGTTCACCAGCACGATGCGAAGCCGTTCGTCGCGCGCGACGACTTCGCCACCGTCGGACACGCACAACTCACACGGCGTGGCCATACGACTTAGACGAGCACGCGTTCGATACCGCCTGAATTCGCGCGGCCGACATACTCGGGCAGCCATTGCTCGCCCAATACGTGACGCGCGATCTCGACCACGATGTAGTCCGCTTGCGTGCCGCTGTCGGCGTCATAACGACTAAGGCCTTGCAAGCACGAGGGGCAGCTCGTGAGCACCTTGACCGCGCCTTGGTGTCCATCGGCGCGCAACGCATCCGCGCCCTTGCGCATCTCCTGCTCCTTGCGGAACCGCACTTGGGTGGAAACATCGGGCCGGGTCACGGCCAAGGTGCCCGACTCGCCGCAGCAGCGTTCGTTCTTCGCGACCTCGGTGCCCATGAGCGCGCGCACCGTCTTCATCGGGTCTTGCTGCTTCATCGGCGTATGGCACGGGTCGTGATACATGTACTTCGTACCCACGACGCCTTCGAGCTTCACGCCTTTTTCAAGCAAGTACTCGTGAATATCAACGATGCGGCAGCCTGGGAAAATCTTCTCGAATTCATAGGTCGCGAGTTGGTCGTAGCAGGTGCCGCAACTGACGACGACGGTTTTGATGTCGAGGTAATTTAACGTGTTGGCCACGCGGTGAAACAGCACGCGGTTGTCGGTTTGAATCTTCTCGGCCTTCTCGAACTGCCCCGCGCCGCGTTGCGGGTATCCGCAGCACAAATAGCCGGGCGGCAACACGGTTTGCACGCCGACATGCCACAGCATGGCTTGCGTGGCGAGCCCCACTTGCGAGAACAAGCGTTCGCTACCGCAGCCTGGGAAATAAAACACCGCCTCGGTATCCGCGCTCGTGCGCTTGGGGTCGCGAATGACGGGCACGATGGCGTCGTCTTCGATATCGAGCAACGCACGCGCGGTTTTCTTCGGCAGATTGCCGGGCATCTTTTTGTTGATGAAGTGAATCACCTGTTCGCGCACCGGCGGTTTGCCCACGGTTGATGGCGGCGCGCTGGTTTGCTTGCGCGCGACGCGCTTAAGTACGTCGTGCGCGAGACGTTGGGCCTTGTAGCCCCAATCGATCATCAGCGTGCGCGCGAGTTTGATCGTCTCGGGCCGCGTGGCGTTCAAGAAGAACATCGACGCGGCGGTGCCTGGATTGAATTTGCGTTTGCCAAGCTTGGTCAGCAAATGCCGCATATGCATCGACACATCGCCAAAGTCGATCTTCACCGGGCACGGGTTCGCGCACTTATGGCAGACCGTGCAATGGTCGGCCACGTCGGCGAATTCATCCCAATGCTTCAAGCTGATGCCGCGCCGCGTTTGCTCTTCGTACAAGAAGGCTTCGATGAGCAACGACGTCGCGAGGATTTTGTTGCGCGGGCTGTACAGCAAGTTGGCGCGCGGCACGTGCGTGGCGCACACGGGCTTGCATTTGCCGCAGCGTAGGCAGTCCTTGACGCTATCGGCGATCGCGCCGATATGCGACTGCTGCATGATCAACGACTCATGGCCCATGAGACCAAAGCTTGGCGTGTACGCATCGCTTAGGTCGGCGCGGCGCACGCCTAAGTCGCCGGCCTCGCGCAACAACTTACCTTTGTTGAAACGACCGTGTGGATCGATGCGCTTTTTGTATTCGACGAAGGGCTTAAGTTCTTCATCGCTTAGGAATTCAAGCTTGGTGATGCCAATGCCGTGTTCGCCCGAGATCACGCCATCAAGCGAACGCGCGAGCGCCATGATGCGCACCACCGCGTCATTGGCCTCTTGCAACATGCCGTAATCGTCGCTGTTGACGGGAATGTTGGTGTGCACATTGCCGTCGCCCGCATGCATATGCAGCGCGACGAACACACGGCTTTTCAACACGCGCTTATGCGTGCGTTCGCACAGCTCGAGAATCGGCGCGAACGCCGCGCCCGCGAAGATTTGTCGCAACGGCGCGCGCACTTCGAGCTTCCACGACACGCGTATCGAGCGGTCTTGCAATTGCGCGAAGTGTTGGTCGATACCCGCCAGCCACGCGCTCCACCGCGCATGCACGCTCGCGATCAACTCGCGCGCTTGTTGCACGCGATCTTCGAGCAATTCGGCGCTCGGCAATTCGGCCGCGTCGTCCGACTTACCCAACGGCAAATCGCCCGCGAACACGCGTTCGAGTTCGGCGAGCAAGCGCAACTTGTTCTTGATCGACAACTCGATGTTGATGCGCTCGATGCCGTCGGTGTATTCGCCCATGCGTTCGAGCGGAATCACCACGTCTTCGTTGATCTTGAACGCGTTGGTGTGTTTGGCGATCGCGGCCGTGCGCGAACGGTCGAGCCAAAACTTCTTGCGCGCCTCGGGGCTTGCGGCCACGAAGCCCTCGCCCACGCGCGCATTGGCCATGCGCACTACTTCGCTCGCGGCCGAGGCGACCGCGTTTTCATCGTCGCCGACGATGTCGCCGATCAACACCATCTTGGGCAACACGCCGCGCTTGGATTTCGTCGCGTAGCCGACGGCTTTCAAATAGCGCTCGTCCAAATGTTCAAGGCCGGCGAGCAACACGCCGGTATTCGCGCGCGATTCAAGAAACGATTTGATTTCGACGATGCTTGGAATCGCCTCGCGCGCTTGCCCGAAAAATTCAAGGCAGACGGTGCGCGAATGCTTGGGCATGCGATGGACGACCCAACGCGCGGCGGTGATCAGGCCGTCGGTGCCTTCCTTCTGAATGCCAGGCAAGCCGGCCAAAAATTTATCGGTCACGTCCTTGCCGAGACCGGTTTTGCGAAAGCTGCGACCCGGTACGGTCAACGTTTCGGTGCGCAACACGGCCGCGCGGTCTGGCGCGTGCCGGCCGTCTTTCCAAACCAACTCGAAGCGCGCTTCGGGCACGTCGTGAATCTTGCCGAGGTTGTGCGCGAGCCGCGTGACTTCAAGCCAATTACCCTCGGGGTCAACCATGCGCCACCAAGCGAGGTTGTCGAGCGCGGTGCCCCAAAGCACGGCCTTCTTGCCGCCCGCGTTCATCGCGACGTTGCCGCCAATGCATGAGGCTTCGGCCGATGTCGGGTCCACCGCGAAGACGAACCCCGCTTGCTCGGCCGCGTCGGCCACGCGTTTGGTGACGACGCCGGCTTCGCTGAATACGGTGGGCACGCGTGCGTCGAGGCCAGGTAAATCGATATGCTCGACCGCGCTCAGGCGTTCGAGCTTTTCGGTGTTGACCACGGCCGACCACGGCGTAAGCGGCACCGCGCCGCCCGTGTACCCGGTGCCGCCACCGCGCGGAACGATGGTCAAGCCGCATTCGATGCAGCCGCGCACCAAGGCCGCGGTTTCGTCCTCGGTGTCGGGCGTGAGCACGACGAACGGATATTCGACCCGCCAATCGGTCGCGTCCGTCACGTGCGAGACCCGGGATAATCCATCAAATTTAATATTATCGGCTCGTGTGACGCGGCCTAGCACGCGTTTAACTTCACGACGCTTGGCTACGATCGCATCAAAATCCGCAGCGAACGATTCAATGGCTTGGCGAGTGGCGGCGAGCAAGGTGCCGACCTTGGCGTCGCGCTCCGCGCTGTGCGCATCGCTTGCGTCCGACGCGCGACGGCGCTCGATTTCGCGCACGCGGTGCCACAGTGCGTCCACCAGCGCGCGGCGGCGCTTGGGGTTGTCGAGCAAGTCGTCTTGTAAATACGGGTTGCGTTGAACGACCCAAATGTCGCCCAACACCTCGTACAGCATGCGCGCGCTGCGGCCGGTGCGGCGTTCGGCGCGCAGCTCGTCGAGCACGCGCCACGCCTCGGCGCCCAGCAAGCGCAGCACGATCTCGCGATCGGAGAACGAGGTGTAGTTGTAGGGGATTTCGCGCAGGCGAGGCGCGTCGTCGGTAGTGGCTAGGGCGCGAAGGGTATGCGGAGCGTTCATGACCGGGGCGGGAGATCCGCGAGAGCCGGCGATTTTAGCCGCCGAGGGACTTAACGCCGGCTTTGACCTCATAAGCAGGCAGGAATTCGTCACGCCCGGATCGAACCTGGCTTGCTACCATCCGCGCCCTTTTCTCGTGCTTGGGCGCTCGCCCCTTCTCGTTTATGGCGCCCTACATTTGCGGCATTGATTTCGGCACCTCCAATTCCGCCGTCGCGCTCGACGCGGGTTCGCAAGTCGACCTACTCAAACTCGGCGCGACCGCCGCTCACATACCAACCGCCGTCTTCGTGCCGGCCCACGGCGCGTATTTGTTTGGCGAAGCGGCGTTGCAAGCCGCGGCCGACGAGGAAGAAGGCCGCTTGTTTCGCTCGATCAAAAGCCTGTTGCCGAGCGATTTGTACGACGAAGTGGCCGCGGTCGATGGCGGCAACGGCGTGGCCTTCGGGAGCTTGATCACGCAATATCTGGCGGACCTGCGACGTCGGGCGCAGGTCGGCGCCAAACAACCGGTCAAGCAGGCGGTGTTGGGCCGGCCAGTACGCTTTTCCGAACAGCCCGACCAGGACGCGCGCGCCGAAACGCGGTTACGCGCCGCCGCAAAACTCGCGGGATTCGAATCGGTGCACATGCTGTTCGAACCGATTGCCGCCGCGCTGGATTACGAACGCGATTTGAATACCGAGCAGATTGCGCTGGTCGCCGACTTAGGTGGCGGCACCTCGGACTTTTCCGCGATCCGCCTCGGGCCCAAGCGTCATCGCGCGCTCGATCGAAGCAGCGACGCGTTGGCGTCCTCGGGCGTATACGTAGCGGGCACGGACGTGGACCGGCAAATCGATTTGCGCGCGATCATGCCCTTGCTTGGCATGGGCGGCGTGAGCGCCGAGGGCGGCCTTATCCCATCGAAAATTTATTTCGAGCTTGCGACTTGGCATCTTCTTAACTTTGCCTACAAGCCAAGCCGCGTGCGCGAAATCAAGAGTTGGGATCGGCTGTATCAAGACCAGGCCGCGCATGCGCGACTGGTGCGGGTGCTTGAACAACGCATCGCGCACCACCTGCTGGCGGCGGCCGAGCGCGCGAAGATTGAGTTATCCGAGCATGCGGTGGCCCGCGTGCTTTTGGATCCGCTTGAAAACGGCTTGACGTTGGATTACCCGCGCGACGCGTTCGCGCAAGACATCAACGCCATCGTCGATGCGATAGAGGCTTGCGCGCGCGAATGCGTTTTGGCTTCGGGCGTTAAGCCCGAGCGGTTCGACGTCGTCATCTTCACCGGCGGCACATCGTCGATTCAACTCGTCGCGCAAGCGATTCAACGCATCGTGCCAAACGCCAAGGCGATCGTGCACGACCGCTTTGGCGGCGTGGCGCGCGGGCTTGCGTATTACGGGCGCTTGCTGCGCGAGGACGCCACGCACGACGCCGCTCGCGCTTAGATCATCGCGAGCGTTGCTTGCACGACGACGAAATAGCGCAGCGCCTTTCCGACCGACACCCACAACATCGACGACACAACGGGCAGCTTTAACCAACCCGCCAACAACGACAGCACGTCGCCAATAAGCGGCGCCCACGAGAAGAACAATATCGGCGGCCCATAGCGTTGCAGCTTGGGCTGCCAACGTTGCACGGCATCGGGATGCGGTAGCTTGCCGCCCAATCGGCCAAGGCCATACGTCGTCAAGCTGCCAAGCACATTGCCCAAGGTGGCCACTCCGATCGCCGTCCAGGCTTGCGATGCGTCGGCGGCGATCACGCCGATCAAGAACACTTCGCTCATGCCGGGCAATAAGGTCGCGCTGAGAAACGCGACGATTCCAAGCGCTAACAACCCTTGTTGGGGAACGGCGAACCAGGCGAGAAGACTATCGATCACGATTAATAACGATGGAAGGTTGAAAACATGGCGTGCAACGGCCGCGCGAAGGCCGTTCGTTAGAATCCGCCGGTTTTTCCACGCATGCCGACGGGCTTGAATGCTTGAGGCTTCGGAGACTTTCTTGCCTACCGATTATTTGCGCCGCATCTTGACGGCACGCGTTTACGACGTCGCCGTCGAATCTCCGCTGGATCCCGCGCCCAATCTCTCGCGCCGCATTGGCAACCGCGTGTTCTTTAAGCGCGAGGACTTGCAACCCGTGTTCAGCTTCAAGCTGCGCGGAGCGTATAACAAGATGGCGCATCTAACGGCCGATCAACTCGCGCGCGGCGTGATCGCGGCAAGCGCCGGCAATCACGCTCAAGGCGTCGCGCTTGCGGCGGCGCGCTTGGGTTGCAAGGCGGTCATCGTGATGCCCACCACGACGCCGCAAGTCAAGGTGGATGCGGTGAAGTCGCGTGGTGGTTCGCATGTGCATGTCGTCTTGCACGGCGATTCGTTTAGCGACGCGCAAATCCATGCCGAGCAATTGCAAGCCGAGCAAGGCTTGACCTTCGTGCATCCGTTCGACGATCCGGACGTCATCGCCGGCCAGGGCACGGTGGGCATGGAGATCTTGCGTCAACATCAAGGGCCGATTCACGCGGTGTTCGTCGCGATTGGCGGCGGTGGATTGATTGCTGGCGTGGCGGCGTACATCAAGCAGGTGCGGCCCGAGGTCAAGATCGTTGGCGTGCAAACCGTGGATTCAGACGCGATGGTTAAAAGCGTGCGCGCCGGCAAGCGCGTGTTGCTCAACGATGTGGGCCTGTTCTCCGACGGCACGGCGGTAAAACAAGTCGGCCAGGAAACGTTTCGGTTGTGCAAGAAGTTAGTCGACGACTATGTGCTCGTCGATACCGACGAAGTGTGCGCGGCGATCAAGGATGTGTTCCTCGACACCCGTTCGGTCACCGAACCCGCTGGCGCCCTCGCGGTGGCGGGCATGAAGGCATACGCGAAACAACGCGGGCTTAAAAACGAGACATTGATCGCGATCGCCTGCGGCGCGAACATGAACTTCGACCGATTGCGCTTCGTGGCCGAACGCACCGCGGTGGGCGAAGCACGCGAAGCCTTGTTCGCGGTGACGATTCCCGAAGAACGCGGCAGCTTTAAACGCTTTTGCGAATTCATCGGCAAGCGCAACGTCACCGAATTCAACTACCGCATCTCCAACGCCGCGACGGCGCATGTGTTCGTCGGCATCGCCACGCAAAACGCGGGCGACAACGAAAAGATCGCCGCGAATTTCGAGAAGCACGGTTACCGCACCGTCGACCTCACGCATAACGAACTCGCGGCCGAACATGTGCGCTACATGGTCGGCGGCAAATCGCCGCTCGCCGAAGACGAGTTGATTTACGACTTCGAATTTCCCGAACGGCCCGGCGCGCTCATGCGCTTTCTCACCAGCATGGCGCCGGGCTGGAACATCAGCATGTTCCATTACCGAAACCAAGGCGCGGATTGGTCACGCGTACTGGTTGGCTTGCAAGTTCCCCATAACGAGCGCGCGGCCTTGCACGCCTTTCTCGACAAGCTTGGTTATCCGTATCGGGACGAAACGAATAATCCGGCTTATGGTTTGTTTCTTGGGTAATGCGTCACAAATCAAAGTTTCGCGACGAGCAAACCGATATCGAACAGTAGTGCGGCACTTAAGCAAGAAAATTCAAATCTGAGAGCACTTTTGCAAGATGCTTTGTGGCAAAGTCAAAACCATGAAAGTTTTAAAGTCAGATTTAGCGAAGAAAGTGCTGTCGGATCCAACTGCTCAAAAGCAGTTGCGCTCCTTCATTGAGACACGGGATTTCAAGCATTCCGTAATTACCCTCAAGTCCACCAAACGAACGATTCGTTTGAGACCAGAAATAGTTCCCAAGGCTGCTTGAGCGGCGACTAGGCAAACAAGCCGCGATGAACATCGCCTTGCCGGCTCTGGTGGTGTTTTTTCTATTACTACCAGGGTTTGTCGTTCGCACTCGTATTAAACGAGTTGAACGTTTATCACTCGATTACTCCCCTTTTGGTCAAGTGGTGACGGAGGCGGTTGTATGGGCATGCGGCCTACATCTTTTGTGGGTCACATTGCTGCATTTGGCAAGTAGCGTGTCATGGCGGCCCGATGTAGTGCTCAAATTGTTTTCAACCGATTCCAATGCGCAAGCGCAAGCAATCAACACGGTAGCCGCCCAGGCAAACTTGATTTGCCTTTACTTTGGGAGCTTGCTCGCGTTCGCATATATCGGTCCATGGGCCCTCAGATGGTTGATCGAGCGTTACCGATTGGACAGAAGCGAGTCCAAATTCAGTCGGCTATTTAGGTTCTCCGGTGCTCCCTGGTACTACCTCTTAAGTGGCGCTGACTTTGCCGAGAACGAACGGCCCGATCTCATTCTCATTTCCGCGGTCGTCAGCATCGCGGGAGAAATATTCCTCTACACAGGTGTGCTCGACGACTACTTCCTGAATCAAGACGGTGATCTTGATCGGTTAATACTTACCCAAGTCATGCGGCGTCCGTTGTCGGAGGATCGCAAACCGGAAGTACAAGGCCGAGATTTGGAGCGCTTTTACCGAATTGATGGCGATTGTTTCGTTCTTCGATACAACGAGATAACAACTCTTAATGTTGAATATTTGAAGCTGCGCGAAGACACGGCGGGCTCTCAAGCCTAATCCTTGAGGTAAATGTTTGAAGGTATGTGTTGTTTTGGTTACGTTCCGCGCGCGTACTACGGCTACCGTCACGCAAGCCCTGCTCCACCGCCATCGCTCCACACCTTATGTTGAACACCATTAGGCTTACTTTTACCGCCGCCTTGGTGGCCTTGCTCGCTGCGTGCGGCACGGCGCCTAAGCGATCGCCGTACTACCAGAAGGACGGACCGCCCAGCGCGGTGCCCGCCGATATCGAAGCGATTCCAGACGCGACCCCGCAAGTCGAATCCTTGCGCCCCGCGAATGCGCGGCCGTATACCGTGCTGGGTCGCAGCTATGTGCCGATGACTTCGCTGCGTGAATACCGCGAGCGCGGCATCGCGAGTTGGTACGGCCGCCAATTCCATGGCGAGAAGACCGCGTCGGGCGAAACGTATGACATGTTCGCCATGACGGCCGCGCATAAAACATTGCCGATCCCGTCTTATGCGCGCGTGACCAATCCGCGTACCGGTCGTCAAGTGATCGTGCGGATCAACGACCGCGGCCCGTTTCACGATGGGCGAATCATCGATTTGTCGTATGCGGCCGCCGTTCGCTTAGCGGGTCGTAATGTCGGAACGCAGGAAGTCGAGGTGGAACTGCTGTTGCCCGACGAGATCGCGCGCCTACGTCGCGAAGGCGATTCGACCAACATCGCGCAAACGCGCGTGCAGCCCCAACCCGTTACGCCGACCACGCCGCCAGAGAGTTCACCTAACGACGCGGTGGTCGTCACGCCGGTGGCCTCGGTCGCCCCGACGCCCGGCATCGCGGTTCAAGCCGGCGCATTCGCGCAACGTGCGAATGCCGAGGCGTTGCGCGAGCGTTTGGTGCGCGAACGTCCGGCGTGGAACGGACGCGTTGGCATCGTGGACGCGGCCTCGCGCTTTCGCGTGCAACTTGGTCCGTACCTTGATCGAGCCGAAGCGCTTGCCGATCTCGCGCTGCTTAAGGAAATACTCGGACTGGACGGTTTATTGGTCGATGCGCGTTAGCGCGCGTTGGAACATGCGCGGCCCGATTTCGCAGTGCCGGCTTCCTTGAGTAGTTCTTCGAATCGCGCGTTGGCGTCGGCAGCGATGCCGCGTACTTCCATCGTGGCGCGGGTCAGCGCGCTGACTCGTTTGATCACGCGCGTGTTGTCGATTCCTCGCGCCGCGAGTTGCGCGACGAAAGTATCGGCTGCTTCTTGCGAGCGAAACAAGCCGAGCGAAATGGCGTTGCGAAAGCTGGCCGGCTCGTTGAGCACTTGAAGATCGGCGATGCCGCGCGTGCGTAATTGCGCCGCCAGCCGATCGGCTTCCGCGCGCGTGGGCAGCGGCGGCAGATGGACCATGTACGACACCGCGTCGGCTGGCGGAAAAATTTGCACCGACCCGCCAATCGCCACGATGCGCGTGGCCAAACGTTCGGCGTCCTCGAACGCCAGCGGGCCGACCTCGACGCAAATATCCAAACTCGTTTTAGCCGCCGGGGCGGGTTTGGGCGCGGCGTTGGGATCAACCAACTCGATCTTGCCGGGCGCGATTTGCTGGGTCGCGCGATGAGGCTCGCGTTGTTCGGGCACCACC
>DASTRU010000289.1:0-7724 GCA_035761045.1 Burkholderiaceae bacterium
ACACGCTTTTTTGAGTTCTATGTGACTAGCTACATGTAGCGGTAACAATAAAAAAAATGGACCTTTGAGGGTGTGAAATTGCTTGAGCTTTTGACGCAATAACGTCTCGTTTTAAGTGGCATTTATCTGCACGCTCGTCCATCCACGTGCTCGTTGAACCGCTTCTTGCCATCGCTGCATGCGTGCTTGGGCCACGCTTTGTGCAAGCGCGGGTTCAAACACCTTCACCGTTCGATTCGTGGCCGCGCCGAATGCGGTTAAACCTGCTGCACGCGCGGCCAACATCGCGGCACCAAACGCGGTGGCTTCCAATTCGTATGGGCGCACAACGGGCACGCCGAGTAGGTCCGCTTGCATTTGCATCAATAGGTCGTTGGCCGCGGCGCCGCCATCCACGCGCAATTCGGTTAGTGCGATTCGCGCATCGGACTGCATGGCTTGCAACACTTCAGCCGATTGCAACGCGATCGATTCCAGCGTCGCGCGCGCGATATGCGCGCGCGTAGTGCCGCGCGTAAGCCCAATCAACAAACCGCGTGCATGGGCATCCCAATGCGGCGAGCCCAATCCATTGAAAGCGGGAACGAGGAATACATCGCCGGTATCGCTTACCGATTGCGCGAGCTCGAACACATCGGCGCTACGTTCAATGATGCCTAAGCCGTCGCGCAACCATTGCACCGCCGAGCCCGCGTTGAACACGGCGCCTTCAAGCGCGTATTCGCAAGTGTTATGAATTTGCGCGGCAACCGTGGTGAGTAAGCCATGCCGCGATACATGCGCTTGCGCGCCGGTATGCAAGAGCATGAAACAACCCGTGCCGTACGTGTTTTTCGCTTGGCCCGCACGTGTGCAACCTTGCCCTAAAAGAGCGGCTTGTTGATCGCCGGCGCATCCCAAAATGGGCACGCCGCCGCCAAACAATCGTGTGTCGCCAAAGTGTCCGCTTGAAGGAAGCACCTTCGGCAAACAATTCATCGGCACGCCAAACATGTCGCACAACTGTCGGTCCCATTGCTGCGCATGAATGTCGTAAAGCATCGTGCGCGATGCATTGGTTACGTCGGTCACGTGCGACGCGCCGTTGGTGAATTTGTAGATCAACCAACTATCAACGGTGCCAAAGGCAAGATCGCCTTGCTCGGCCAAGGCACGCGCGGTGGGTATCGCGTTCATCAACCATACGATTTTGCTGGCGGAGAAATAAGGATCGATGACCAAGCCCGTGCGTGCGGTCACGAGCTCCGAATACCCTTGCGCGCGATACCGTTCGCACCACTCGGCGGTGCGTCGGTCTTGCCAAACGATTGCGGGATGAATGGCCTGACCGGTTCGTCGGTTCCATAACAACGTGGTCTCGCGTTGATTGGTGATGCCAATGGCCGTCAATGCGTGGCCCGCCGCCGTTGCGATGTCGAACGCTTCGCGCGCGCACGCGTATTGGCTGTTCCAAATGTCTTCGGGATCGTGCTCGACCCACCCAGGTTGCGGGTAATGCTGCGTAAACGGTTTGCTTACCGTCGCGAGCGTGCGTCCATCGGCGTCGTACGCAATCGCGCGCGACGAGCTAGTGCCTTGATCCAACGCGAGAATGAATGACATGCGACGGTTTTCACGAAGACGAATGGCCGTCTAGCATCGCGCAAGCAGGGTCTTGCCGCCACCACTAAATACGGTCCGTATAATCGGACGCATCCTTTTTGTTACACCGCCATGCGCCGCGCGGATTCGCGGCCGAGATCACGCGCGTTCCGTTCATGAAAGCTGCCGACATTCGTCAGAAGTTCCTTAAGTTCTTTGAAGAGCAGGGCCACACCATCGTGCGCTCGTCGAGCTTGGTGCCCGCCAACGACCCGACGCTGTTGTTCACCAACAGCGGCATGGTGCAGTTCAAGGATGTGTTCCTCGGGAACGACAAGCGTTCGTACACCCGCGCCACCACCGCGCAGCGCAGCGTGCGCGCGGGCGGTAAGCACAACGACTTGGAGAACGTGGGCTACACCGCTCGCCACCATACGTTCTTCGAGATGCTGGGCAACTTCAGCTTCGGCGACTACTTCAAGCGCGAGGCGATTCGCTTTGCCTGGTCGTTGTTGACCGAGGTGTACCAACTGCCCGCCGAAAAGCTGTGGGCTACCGTCTACGCCGAGGACGACGAGGCCTACAACATTTGGGCGAATGAAATTGGCTTGCCCGCCGAACGCATCGTCCGCATCGGCGACAACAAGGGCGCGCGCTATGCGTCCGACAACTTCTGGCAAATGGCCGACACCGGCCCGTGCGGCCCGTGCTCGGAAATTTTTTACGACCATGGTCCCGAGGTATGGGGCGGCCCACCCGGATCGCCCGACGCCGACGGTGACCGGTACATCGAAATTTGGAACCTCGTCTTCATGCAGTTCAACAAGGACGAGGCCGGTGTGTTGCACCCCTTGCCCAAGCCTTGCGTGGATACCGGCATGGGCTTGGAGCGCCTAGCCGCCGTGCTGCAACACGTGCACTCGAATTACGAGATCGATCTTTTCCAAAACCTAATTCGCGCGGCGGCTCGCGAAACGAACACGAAGAACCTCGGCGAAAACTCGCTGAAGGTGATCGCCGACCATATTCGCGCATGCAGCTTTTTAATTGTCGATGGCGTTATTCCCGGCAACGAAGGCCGCGGCTACGTGCTGCGTCGAATCGTGCGCCGCGCCTTGCGTCACGGCTATAAGCTCGGGCAAACCAAGCCGTTCTTTCATAAGCTCGTCAAAGACTTAGTCGCCGAGATGGGCGATGCTTATCCCGAGCTGCGCGAAGCGCAATCGCGCGTCGAGCAAGTGCTCAAGACCGAGGAAGAACAATTCGAGCGCACGCTTGAAAACGGCATGAAGATTCTCGAGTCGGCCTTAACGCGCGAGGACAACACGCTCGACGGCGAAACCGTTTTCGCCTTGTACGACACCTACGGTTTTCCGGTGGACCTGACCGCCGACATCGCGCGTGAACGTAATAAAACCGTCGATATGGCGGGCTTTGAAGCCGCGATGAATCGGCAACGCGAACAAGCGCGCGCGGCGGGTAAGTTCAAGATGGCCCAAGGCGTTGAATACGCGGGCGATAAAACACGCTTTATCGGCTACGAGGATTTGCAGTCCGACGCGAAGGTGGTCGCGCTATATCTCGAAGGCGCGCGTACCGACGTATTGCACGCGGGCGAAGACGGCATCGTCGTGCTCGACACCACGCCGTTCTATGCGGAGTCCGGCGGCCAGGCGGGCGACGCGGGCGAGTTGGTGGCGTCCACCGGCACCTTCATCGTCACCGATACGCAAAAGATTCAGACCGACGTGTTTGGCCATCACGGTCAGCTCAAGACGGGCGCGTTGAAGATTGGCGACAAGGTCCTCGCCAAAGTGGACGGTCTGCGCCGCGAACGTACGATGCGCAACCACTCGGCCACGCACCTTATGCATAAGGCCTTGCGTGAAGTGCTCGGGTCTCATGTGCAACAAAAGGGCTCGCTTGTCGATGCCGGCAAAACACGTTTTGACTTTAGCCATCACGCGCCGATGACCGACGATGAAATTCGCCGCGTCGAAAACATCGTCAACGCCGAGATCTTGAAAAACGCCTCGACGCAAGCACGCATCATGGCCTTCGACGAAGCGGTGAAGGGCGGCGCGATGGCGTTGTTTGGCGAGAAGTACGGCGACGAAGTGCGCGTGCTCGACATCGGCACGTCGCGCGAACTCTGCGGCGGCACGCACGTCACGCGTACTGGCGACATCGGCTTATTCAAGATCGTGAGCGAAGGTGGCGTCGCCGCGGGCGTGCGTCGCGTGGAGGCCGTGACGGGCGACAACGCGGTCGCGTACGTGCAGCAACTCGACGCGCAAGTCGCCGACGCGGCCCGCGCGCTTAAGGCGCAACCGAATGAAGTCACGAGCAAGATCGGCCAAATTCTCTCGGACGTGCGTTCGCTCGAAAAAGAAATCGCGCGGTTGAAAAGCAAGCTTGCATCGAGCCAAGGCGACGACTTAGTCGCGCAAGCGGTGGACGTGAAGGGCGTCAAGGTGCTGGCCGCGACGCTCGAAGGCGCCGACAGCAAATCGCTGCGCGAGACGATGGACAAGCTTAAGGACAAGCTCAAAACCGCGGCCATCGTGCTCGCGGCGATCGACGGCGGTAAGGTCAGTTTGATCGCGGGCGTGACGGCCGATGCGACGGCGAAGGTCAAGGCCGGCGAGCTGGTGAACTTCGTCGCGCAACAAGTCGGCGGCAAGGGCGGCGGCAAGCCCGAGATGGCGCAAGCCGGTGGCACCGATCCGTCCAAACTCACGCAAGCCTTGGCGAGCGTGCAAGGCTGGGCGGCCGAACGGTTGTAAGCGGGAGAAACGCGGATGGAATTCCCCATCGAAATCGCTAAGGACGTTGACGCGCGCGGGCTTAATTGCCCATTGCCCGTGCTGCGCGCCAAGAAAGCATTAGCCGATTTGCAATCGGGCCAGATTCTTCGCATCGTCGCGACCGACCCCGGCTCGGTGCGCGACTTCGAAGCGTTCGCGCGTCAAACAGGGAACGAACTCGTGCGGCAGTTTGAAAACGACAAGCGCGAGTTCGAGCACTACCTTCGCCGTCGCTAGTGCTTTACGAGGTGTGTGAAGCACTTAGCAATGCACGCGTAACTCTTCGTTAAAGCGCACGCCCGACATCAAAAGAAACCGATTTTTTCGGTGTGCTTGGCTATTCTTCACGCCGGTTTAATCCAAGGGGATTGTTATGCAAGGTTTTCGTTTGCGCGCGGTGCTTGGCTTGGCAACGGCGCTGGTTGCCGCGCCCGTGTTCGCTACGGACGTGGGCGTTTCGGTAAGCGTTGGCCAGCCCGGGTTTTATGGCCGTATCGATATCGGCAATTATCCGCAGCCCGCGTTGATTTATCCGCAACCCATCGTCGTGCAACCCGCGCCCGTCGCGGTAGCGAGGCCGCCTTTGTATTTGCACGTTCCGCCGGGGCACGCGAAGAAATGGTCCAAGCATTGCCACCGCTATAACGCGTGTGGACAGCCCGTGTATTTCGTGCGCGAGGAGTGGTACCAAAACGTGTATGTGCCGCAATACGCGCGCTCGCACGGCGGCGGCGATCACGACCACGATCATGGTCACGGACATGGCCGCGGCCATGGTCACGGCAAGGGTAAGCACCGCGATTAATCCGACTGCAATCGCGCCGCTGTTTTTTTAGTCGTCGTTAGTACGAATTGCTTAAGCCGTTTTGCTAAATCGTGCGCGCCGTGCGGTAAGTGCGGCGCGACTTCTTCAACGGCTTGATTCAGCGCATCGGGCAGTCGCGCAGCCAGGTCTAATGCGAGCTTGGTGACGAATGGCGGTTGCATGCGTAATTGCTTCGCCATGGCGGTGACATGCGCATGCGTAATAGCGCCGGGCCGTGTTTCACCGTCGATCGCGAACGCAAATTCTTGCGACAGGCCTGGATATAAACGCGTGCACATCAAGTCGTAAAACGGCGAAAGCAGCATGCCGCGTTCGGGATGTTGAAGCATCGATAAATTCTTGGCGTGGCTATCGTTATTGCCCACGTATAAATTGAAGAACACCCATTGCAGAAAATGGCGTAAGTCCAAGGCGGGCGCGGCGCTGTAATTCCTAATGAGTTGCGCGCACGCCGAAAGACTTAGTCCGCCTTCCTTCTCGTATTTCTTTTCCGAGCTTAAACCCGCGAGCTGGCATAAGTCGTATTGAATAAGACGATCGATCAGGCCATCGTCGCGAATCACACGATCAAAGCGGCGGACGACGCAGGCTTGCGTATTCGGCTCGTAAAACACTTGCGCGGTGGGTAAGCCGCAATGCGCGGCCGTCAACATCACGATCGTTTCATTGGCCGCCGAATGCCAAACTTTCGCTAGCCGTTGGATGTTGGGTTTTAAAATATGCGTGGATGGCGCGGTTCCTTGAGGTAAGCGCGGCACGCCATCGTCAAACAACGCGATCGATGTTTTGTCTTGCGCGCCGGCCAACGAAATGCGCGCGTGCTTGCCTTTGATATTGATCGCCGCCGCGTTTGTTTTTTGAAGCTTCGCCGCCAGTTTTTTCCACGTGCTTGCTTCATAGGTTGGCGCTTGCGGTGCTTCACCCTCGGGCAGCAACACGAATGCACCCGCCGCATCTCCCACGATGGCTAACAACATCGAAAAAAGGCTTGACGCTTTTTCGCGCTCCATCAAGTACCGCCTCAGTTCACCTTCGGGCAGCAAGTTTTCAAAGAACGCTTGAATGGCGGCGCTGTCTTGGCGGCCCGTGCGTAATGGAATCGCGGCGATAGGCATCGGTGGCAACCGTGTTAACCACGCGGACGCGTACTCAAAACTTAGGGGCGAGGAGTCGAATACGGTGCCGACAATTTCCTGCCCCCAATACACCGTCAATGTGGTGGGCCTCGGCATTACATCGCTCGCGTTGATTTAGGTCTCACCACCAGCTCAAGCCCAAGTAAATCGAGAAGGTCGAGTACTTTTTGGAGTTGAACGGTGGGTTTGCCGTTTTCAAGGTCGACAATGAATCGATTGCCCGTGGCACCAAGCCCCGCGATATCCAATTGCGTCAACGCGAGTTGTTTGCGACGTTCGCGCACGGCGATACCCATTTCCGCAGAGGAGCGGATCAAGGTGTCGGATATCGTTTTATTACCGAGCGGTAATTTGTCGGACGGCGTGTCCATAAAAAAGCCTAAAAGTTACCGAGAGGTAACTTTTAGGCTTATTGGATTTGAAAGTCAAATAAAAATTACCGATCGGTAATTTGATGATGGCTTACGCCGAGGCCAGGCGCGCATGCTGCTCGCGCAATTGATGAAGCGTGGTTTCAAACGCACCCTGGCGTTCACGTTCTTGCGCAACGACCGCCGCCGGCGCGCGCTCAACAAAACTTGCGTTGCCTAGCTTCGCCACGCATTTAGAAATTTCCGCCTCGATGCGTGCAATCTCCTTCGCCAAACGCTCACGCTCGGCGGCGACGTCAATCTCCACCTTCAACATCAAGCGATTGGCACCAACGACTTGCACCGGCGCAAGGGCATCCGCCGGAAGCGCCTCGACGACTTGCACATCACTCAGCTTAGCCAACGCTTGAAGATAAGGCGCATACGCTCGCAGCGCATCGGCTTCGCCCGAGGCGAGCAAGGGCACGCGCTTGTCCGGGCCAATGTTCATCTCGCCGCGCAACGATCGACATGCATCGATATGCGCCTTGAGTTGCGCGACCCATCGCTCGCTATCGACGTCGATCTTCTCCGGCTGCGACTGCGGATACCGTTGCCGCATGATGGTCGCGCCTTCGTCGAGCGCATGGCCCGCAAGCGGCGCCACCTTCTGCCACAACTCTTCGGTGATGAACGGAATGATCGGATGCGCAAGCCGCAGCGCGGTCTCCAGCACGCGTAGCAAGGTGCGCCGCGTCGCGCGTTGTTGCGCGGGCGTGCCGCGTTGAATTTGCACCTTGGCGAGTTCCAAATACCAATCGCAATACTCGTCCCATACGAATTGATAAATCGCGTTGGCGACCAGGTCGAGACGGTAATCGGCAAAGCCTTGCGCGACTTCGGCTTCCACGCGTTGAAGCAGCGAGACGATCCAACGATCCGCCGGCGAGAAATGCATATAGCCATCGGGCCCGCAATCGGTGTTGCATTGACCAAGCCCGCGCTCGAACTCGTCGAAGCCTTC
>DASTRU010000290.1:0-5299 GCA_035761045.1 Burkholderiaceae bacterium
ATTGCCCGACGGACAAGTGTTGGCATGCGCTGCCCGTGTTTGCCACGCCACGATGACGCGAATGTCCGAAATACAGCTCGGATTGCAATTCGTGCGCCCGTCGCTCGAGTTCGATCTCGCGCTAGTTCGCTGCATCGAGGAATCCGCGCTCGATAAATTGGCGCGCGGCGGCTGATACTACGGGCCGCACGCGCCCACGCGTCGATTACTAATGCGTCGCGGGTAGATCGAACACCAGTACTTCCGCACTCTCGCCGCGATTCACGATCAACTCGGAAACATTCGCGAGCTTGAGCGCATCACCAGTGCCAAGCGCCACGCCGTTTGCCTCGACCGCGCCCCGCGCGACATGTACATACGTTAGACGGTTTGGCGATAGTGCTAGCCGCGCCTGCTCATCGCCATCCAATAAACCCGCGTATACACGCGCGTCCTGATGGATACGCACCGAGCCCTCGGCACCGTCGGGCGACACGATCAACCGCAACCGACCGCGCTTTTGTTCGTCGCCAAAACGCTTTTCCTCGTAACTCGGCTCGACGCCCGTTTGGTTCGGCTCGATCCAAATTTGCAGTAGGTGCGTGACCGCATCCTTCGAATGGCTGAACTCGGAATGTCGAATACCAGTGCCCGCGCTCATGCGTTGCACGTCACCGGCGCGGATCACGCTGCCATTGCCCATGGAATCGCGATGAGCAAGCTCGCCTTCGAGCACGTAGGTGATGATCTCCATGTCTCGATGCGGATGCATGCCAAAGCCGGTGCCGGGCGCGATCCGATCGTCATTGATCACACGTAATGGACCAAATCCCATGTGCTTGGGATCCCAATACTCCGCGAAAGAAAAGCTAAACCGGCTGTCGAGCCATCCGTGGTTAGCCCGTCCGCGTTCTTCGCTACGGCGCACTTCAATCATGGCGATCCACCTCGATGAATTAACGTTAGACCGATCTTAATCAACGCCTTACGCTGCCGGGCCGATAAAATTTAAGCGACACATTCAAAATTATTGAACGATGCCCATCTCGCTTGAAGCGCTCGAATTATTGGATGCGATCGATCGACGAGGCAGCTTCGCCGCCGCCGCGCAGGAGTTAGGGCGCGTACCGTCGGCGCTTACCTACGCGGTACGTCGTTTGGAGGACGAACTGGACGTGCTGCTGTTCGATCGGTCGGGGCATCGCGCGCACATGACGCAAGCAGGTCGGGCATTGCTTGTTGAAGGACGGCATTTGCTTCGCGCGGCCGACGATCTCGAACGCCGCGTCAAGCGCTTGGCGCGCGGCTGGGAAGTCGAGCTACGCATCGCGGTGGATACGATCATCGATTTCAGCCGCATCGCACCGCTCGTCGAACGCTTTTTAGCCTCCGACGCAAGCGCCGCGGCCACCCGATTGCGCTTTGAGCAAGAAGTGCTTGGGGGTACCTGGGACGCGCTCGCATCCGGTCGCGTGGACCTCGCGATAGGCGCTTCGGTGGACGGCACGGGCGGTAGCCCGGAATTATTGCGCTTCGCGGCCGGGTGCCAATCGAAGATGCTGGGTACGGTGGAGTTCGCGTTTTGCGTCGCGCCTCATCATGCTCTGGCGGCGATTGATCGACCGTTAACCGCCGTGGATGTGCAATGTCATCGTGGCATCGCCGTCGGCGACACCTCACGCAACACGCCGCCGAGAACGGTCGGCCTCATGCCCGGTCAAGACGTGCTGACCGTACCCACCATGCAAGCCAAGGTCGCCGCGCAAATTCGCGGGCTTGGCGCTGGCTGGTTGCCGCGCCCGTGGGCGCATGCGGCGCTTGCGCGTGGATGGTTGATCGAAAAAAAGGTGGACCCGCAACGGCCTGCGTCCACCTTGCATGCGGCTTGGAGCATTCCGGTCGGCGGCAAGGCGCTCAAGCGTTGGGTCAAGCTGCTGACCGATCCGGATGTGCAACAGCAACTCGCTGGTCTTGCGCCCTTAACGTCATAACGCCGCACTCGCCATGTCGTATCTCGGCCGCTTCGCACCCTCGCCCACCGGGCCGCTTCACATCGGCTCGCTCGCCACCGCGCTCGCCTGTGCGTGCGATGCACTGGCGCATGGCGGACATTGGATATTGCGCATCGAGGATCTAGATCCGCCGCGCGAAGTTGAAGGCGCGACCGTCGCGATCATTCATGCCCTCGATACTTGCGGGTTTCGCTGGCACGGCGACATCGTTTATCAATCGCGTCGCGGTGCCGCGTACACGGAGGCATTGGAACGGCTCGTCGCGCAACAACTCGTGTATCCATGCGGCTGCACGCGTCGCGAGGTCGAGGAACATTCGGTACGTCGCACCTTCGACGGCGAGCCGGTCTACATCGGCCGCTGCGCCCGCGGCTTGCCCGAGGATCGATCAGCCCGCAGCATGCGCATGCGCATGCCCGATACGATCGTGCGCTTTCACGATCGATGGGTCGGCACTCAACACGAAAACCCAGCGCGCGAAACCGGCGACATCGTGTTGAAGCGCGCCGACGGGTATTGGGCGTATCACTTGGCCGTCGTGGTCGACGATCTGGAGGCGGGCATCAACCACATCGTGCGCGGCGATGATTTACTACACGCCACCGCGCGGCAAATCGTTATTCACCAAGCCCTTGGGGGCGCGGTACCGTCGTACTTGCATGTGCCAATCGTACGCAACGCAATGGGCGAAAAGCTAAGCAAGCAAACCCACGCGCCAGCGGTGAATAGCGGTGACGCACTTGCCGAATTGGAACGCGCCGCCCGCCACTTAGGACTCGCCCTCGCGCCAGGTCGCACGCTTCATGATTTTTGGCTTCGAGCGCCTGATGCCTGGGCATCATTGCTCGCGGCGCACGGAACCGCACTAAACCCTTGAGCCATCGCGTGCTTTGGCGGACGATGAACACTCCTTCATTCGAGGGTCGCCGCCATGTTCTTGCCAGACGCTGTCTGCCACATTCTTGCCAACACCCGTACGATCGCTTTAGTCGGTGCCTCCGATAAACCCTCGCGCGAAAGCCAACGCATTGGGCACTATCTGATCGGGCAAGGCTACGACGTGTATCCGGTTAATCCGAATCATGCTCGTGTGTACGGCCGCGCATGCGCCGCAACGCTCGAAGAACTCTCGATCACGCCGGATTTGGTGTTGTGCTTTAGACGCTGCGAGGACATGCCGCCGATCGCGCGATCGGCGATTCACCTAGGCGCGCCCGCGTTGTGGATGCAGACCGGAATCGTGAACGAGGAAGTCGCCGATTTAGCCATGGCGTCCGGCATGTTGGTCGTGATGGACCGGTGCATCGCGGTTGACCACGCCGCCTGGCAAGCGGCGATGATCCATTAACTAACGCGTGTTTTCCTTGCGCCGCGTTCCGCCCAATAGCGCGCCCACGGCCGCCGCGCCCACGCGTTTGCGAGCCGCCGGCGTCAATGATTTTTCCACCGGCGTGTCCACCACCATCGGCTCGTAAGGCCGTAAAAACCATTCGTCCACGGCTTGCGCGGGTTGTGCCGCACGCGCGCGATCGGTGCGCGCACGCGGCCGCCACGCCACCCGCGTCATGTTTTTCTTGATGAGCTTTTCAATGTCCGCGAACAAACGCTCCTCGTCGCGAGACAGCAACGCGATCGCATCGCCACTTGCGCCCGCACGGCCCGTGCGCCCAATGCGATGCACGTAATCCTCGGCGTTATGAGGAATGTCGTAATTCACGACCCACGGCAGCTCCGCGATATCCAATCCGCGCGCGGCCACGTCGGTGGCCACCAAGACCGTTACCCGCCCGTCACGAAATCCTTCAAGCGTGGATAAACGATCTTGCTGGGATTTGTCGCCATGAATCGCCGAGGCATTGACACCTTGCTTTTCAAGCCAACGCGTCAATCGGCTTGCGCCAAGCTTGGTGTTCATGAACACGATTACCGCGTCGTTCGGCCGCGCACGAATGAGTTCAAGCAATGCGTCGCGCTTATCGTCCTCGGTTAAGGTGTACACCGTTTGCGTGACGGTATCGGCGGTGGCATTGCGCCGTGCCACCTCAATATTGACCGGGTCGTTTAAGAAGGTTTTAGCGAGCTTTTTGATCTCGTCGGAAAACGTCGCCGAAAACATCATGCTTTGCCGCTGCTTGGGCAACAAATTCACGATGCGCTGGAGGTCAGGCAAAAAACCCATGTCGAGCATGCGATCCGCTTCATCAAGCACGAGAATTTGCACTTGACTCAAGTTGACCGTTTTTTGCTGCACGTGGTCGAGCAAACGTCCTGGCGTCGCAATCAAGATCTCGACCCCCGCCCGCAGCGCCTCCACCTGCGCACCCATGTCGACCCCGCCAAACACCACGGTTGAGCGTAAGTGGGTGTACTTGCCGTACGTGCGCACGTTATCGGCGACTTGATCGGCCAATTCGCGCGTGGGTGCAAGCACCAGGGCGCGAACCGGATGTCGCGCTGGCGACATGCTTGGATTCGCGTGCTGCATGAGGCGTTGCAAGATGGGCAGGGAAAATCCCGCCGTTTTCCCCGTGCCGGTTTGCGCCGCACCCATGAGGTCCTGGCCCCCTAATGCGACGGGAATGGCTTGCGCCTGAATCGGCGTTGGAGTGGTGTAACCCTGCTCCGCGATGGCGCGCAGGATAAGAGCGTCCAGCCCGAAGGCCGAGAAACTAGAAGGAGTATCACTCATGGCTTAGGAATCCGCGGCATGAGTCAGGCGTACCAAACCAACACCGAATACGTTGCTTAACATTTCAGCATTGTAACTGCCGTGGGATTGCGAACGTTTTAGGCTCACGCGCTACGCGTGGCTTTGTAAAGCATATAACTCGCCAACGCGTACAGAAGGATTGCAAACACGCGCTTAAGGCTTTTCACGTCCATTGCGTGCGCGGCTCGTGCTCCAAGAGGCGCGAACAACATGCTCGTCACCACGATGCACGCAAGAGCCGGCACATTGATGAACCCGATGTTGCCAGCTGGCATTCCACTTTCACGTAGACCCGCGACCACATACCCAATGGATCCCGCCAATGCAATCGGAAATCCAAGCGCGGCACTCGTCGCCACGGCATTGTGAATCTTGACGTTGCACCACGTCATGAAAGGCACGCTCACGAATCCACCACCCGCCCCGACAAAACTCGACAACAAACCGATACCCGCGCCCGCACCAAACATTCCCATGCCTTTAGGCAATTGACGCGATGGCTTAGGTTTACGGTCCAACAACATTTGCGTGGCGGAAAACCCGACGAACACGGCGAATAACGCGGCCAACACCGGCGTTTTAATAGCGCTTGCGATTT
>DASTRU010000291.1:0-2626 GCA_035761045.1 Burkholderiaceae bacterium
TGACGCTCGGGCTTGCTTGGATCACCGAATACTTCGGGCTGTCGCTCGCGCTCGGCGCGTTCGTGGCGGGCATGTTGATCGCCGAAACCGAATATCGGCACCAGGTCGAGCAAGACATCAAACCGTTTCAAGACGTGTTGCTCGGGCTGTTCTTCATCACCATCGGCATGCTGCTTAATCCGCGCATCGTGGTCGAGAATCTATGGCTTGTACTCGTGCTGCTCGTCGTGCCGGTGTTGTTGAAGTTCGGCTTGATCGCGGGGCTCGCGCGCGTGTTTGGTTCGACGCCTGGCGTGGCGATTCGCGTCGGGCTTGCGTTGTGCACGGCGGGTGAATTCGGTTTCGTGTTGCTCGAGCAAGCAGGTGGCTTGGCCATCGTCGACCCAGTGCTCTTGCAAGCGGTATTGGGTTCGATGTTGTTGTCGATGCTCGCCGCGCCGTTCCTTATTCAACATAGCGACCGCATCGCATTGCGGCTTGCCAGTAGCGAATGGATGTTGGCTTCGTTGAACCTCACCAAGATCGCGGCCAAAAGCATCGCCACCGAACACCACGTCATCATTTGCGGCTACGGCCGGTCGGGCCAAAACCTGGCGCGCATTCTCGATTCGGAAGCTCGTGGATATGTCGCGCTGGATTTGGACCCCGATCGCGTGCGCGAGGCCGCGGCCGCTGGCGACAGCGTGGTGTTTGGCGATGCCGCGCGTCGCGAAAGCTTGGTGGCGGCGGGTCTCGCGCGCGCGCAGGCCTTGGTGGTGACGTATGCCGATACGCCTTCGGCGCTCAAGGTTCTCGCGCATGTGCGCGCGCTAGCGCCGCAACTGCCGGTGATCGTGCGCACGCCCGACGATAGCGATCTCGACAAATTACGCGACGCGGGCGCGGCCGAGGTGGTGCCGGAAATCATCGAAGGCAGCCTGATGCTCGCGACGCACGCGCTCGTCATGCTGGGCGTGCCGTTGCCCCGGGTGGTGCGTATCGTTAGATCGGTGCGCGAAGCGCGATACGCGCATTTGCGCGGCTTCTTTCACGGCGCCGATGACGACGACACGCTTTCCGCGCGTGCTCAAGTGCGATTGCACTCCATCGTCTTGCCGCCTGGCGCGCGCGCGATTGGCCAAAAGCTTGGCGACTTAGGACTGCCGCTCATCGGCGTCGAGGTCACCGCCTTGCGGCGTCATCACGAAGCGCACGACCGTGGCCGACGCGAGCCCGACGCGGACGCGGTGCTCGACGCCGGCGACATCGTCGTGGTCCGCGGCGTGCCGGAGGCGATCGCCCTTGCCGAGCAACGTTTGCTTTCGCACTAACGACAACCTCAATCTGCCTGGATTCATGGACCGCGCCGCCCTCGTTAAATCCCGTATTCGCACCATTCCCAATTGGCCTAAGCCCGGTGTTCGATTTCGCGACATCACCCCCGTGCTGCAAGACGCCGACGCGTTTCGCGCGTTGATCGAATTATTTTCGGATCGTTACTTAGGCGCGGGCATCGATACCGTCGCCGGCATCGACGCGCGTGGCTTCATCATTGGCGGTGCCTTGGCGTATGCGTTGGGCACGGGGTTTGTGCCGATTCGCAAGCAAGGCAAGTTGCCAGCGCCCACGTTTTCCGAGAGCTATGCGCTTGAGTACGGCGACGCGACGGTGGAAGTCCATCGCGACGCGGTGGTGAATGGCGCGCGCGTGTTGCTGGTCGACGATTTAATCGCCACCGGCGGCACGCTTTACGCAAGCAATGCCTTGCTCGAACGACTCGGCGCGCACGTGGTTGAAGTCGCCGCGTTGATCGACCTGCCCGATTTAGGCGGCAGCCGCCGTCTGCGCGACGCGGGTTTAAACGTTTGGGCCGTATGCACCTTTGAAGATGACGAATAACGCGATGACGTCCACCACCACCGTGCGCAATTACCGCTATTACGACTTCGTCATGGCCGCATTCGTCTGCGTGCTGTTGTGCTCGAACTTCATCGGCGCGGCCAAGCAAGCCGAAGTGACTTTGCCATTGATCGGCGCCGTCACCTTTGGCGCGGGCGTGCTGTTCTTTCCCATCAGCTACATCTTTGGCGACGTGTTGACCGAGGTGTACGGCTACGCGCGCGATCGTCGCGTGGTGTGGGCCGGATTCGGCGCGTTGATGTTCGCGTCGATCATGTCGTGGGTGATCGTGCATTTGCCCGCCGCCAAAAGCGATTACATGAGCACTTATCAACCCGCGTTGGAAGCGGTGTTCGGCAACGCATGGCGCATTGCCTTGGCATCGATCGTCGCGTTTTGGTGCGGCAGCTTCGCCAACAGCTATGTGCTCGCCAAGATGAAGTTGCTTACGCGTGGACGTTACTTATGGATGCGCACGATCGGCTCGACGATGGTCGGCGAATTCGTGGATTCCGCGTTGTTTTACGTAATCGCGTTCTACGGCATTTGGGCCACGGGCGACGTGGTGAAGGTGGCGCTAGCGCAATACGTGCTTAAAACCGGTTGGGAAGTCGTGATGACGCCCGTGACGTACCGCGTCGTCGGATTCCTAAAGCGTCGCGAGAACGAAGACTTTTACGACCGCGACACCAACTTCACGCCGTTCAGCGTGAAGGTCTAAAAATAGGGACAGACCCTATTTTTCGCT
>DASTRU010000292.1:0-34099 GCA_035761045.1 Burkholderiaceae bacterium
CATCGACGTGTGTTCGACGCGCGCCATCGCGGCGGCGGGCGATCATGTTCGCGTTGAACCCTACTTGTGCATGGGGTGTGGTGCGTGCGCGAGCGTATGCCCCACCGGCGCGATGACGTATGCCGCGCCTTCGATGCCCGATCTCGGTCAACGCGTGCGCGCGATGCTGGGTGCTTTCGCGCGCGCCGGAGGTAAGGCGCCCGCCTTACTGATTACCGAGGCGCGTGGCATGCAGCGCTTGAGCGACTTAGGCGCCGCCGCGCGGACTCAGCAAGCGCGTGGTTTGCCGGCGTCCTTGGTGCCGCTTGAGGTATTGCATGTGGCGAGCGTTGGTCCCGATGCTTCGCTCGCGGCGCTCGCGGCGGGCGCATCGCGCATTCGTTTTCTTGTCGATGAGAAGACCGCGCCAACGTATATCAACGCCATTCGCGAGCACGCCGAACTTATCAACACGATCGTCGCGGGCCTGGGTTGGTCTGAGGACGTCGTTGACGTTATCGAGGCGCATGACATCGTGGCTCTCGACAACGCATTGAATGCACAACCAAACGCTCCCGCGCTCGTGCCCGCCGCGCAGTTCGCATGGCAAGCGGTGAAGCGAGCAACGCTTGGCATGGCGCTCGAACATCTGCATCGGCATTCGCCTCATGCGTCGCAAACGGAATTGGTGGTCGATTTACCCGCTGGCGCGCCCTTCGGTACGGTGGCCGTGGACGCATCGGCGTGCACCTTGTGCATGTCGTGCGTTGGTCAATGTCCGACCAATGCGTTAGCCGCTGGGCAAGACACGCCGGCGCTTAAGTTTTTCGAGGCGAATTGCGTGCAGTGCGGTTTATGCGCAAGCAGTTGTCCGGAAGACGCGATCACGCTTAAACCGCGCATCGCCTTCGGTGCTTCGGCGCGTTCGGCGCGCACGGTGGCGCAAACACGTCCTTATGAATGTATTCGCTGCCATAAACCATTCGGCACGGCGCGCATGATCGAGGCCATGCTTGCCAAGCTCGGATCGCATGCCGTCTTCAGCGGTGCGATCGATCGTTTACGAATGTGCGCCGATTGCCGAGTGATCGATGTGTTTTCGTCAGGCGACGAAGCGCGTGTGATCGGCGTTGGCGAATCAACGTTACCCAAACAAGGAGAGCCGTCATGAGCGTGGCCGAAGAAGATCGCGATCGCGCACAGGTGTATGGCGTGCTTGGCGCCTTGTTCATGCAAGCGCCTTCGCGCGCTTTGCTCGATACCTTGGTACCCGTCGAAGGCGATCCGAGTGCATTGCTGGTTCAAGCATGGAACGACTTAGCACAGGCCGCGCGCGAGGACGAATGCTTGTGGCGCGAGGAATACGAGGCGTTATTCGTGGGTGTTGGAAAACCAGACGTGCTGTTGTGCGGGTCGTACTACTTAGCGGGTGCGTTGCATGAACGACCGTTGGCTGAATTAAGAAGCGACTTGGCTCGCATGGGTTTTGAGCGTGATCCAAAAGCAACAGAAACGGAAGATCATCTCGCAGCCTTGTGCAACGCAATGCATCAACTTATTTTGCGAGACGACCCCATGCAACAAACCCTTTATGTGCGACACATCGCACCATGGGTACCTCTTTTGTGTGACGCAATCGACGTTCATCCGCGTGTGCGGTGTTACCGATATGTATCGGCCTTATTGCGTGTTTTTATCGATATTGAATCGCAAGCGTGGTCGATTGAAGAATCGCGATCGATGACCTTGTGAAACTCAATAACGAATGCAATACTCAAGAGCATATTCATATGAACAACTAATGTATTAGACGACTAAGCAATGACCCCGTGGCGGCAACGTTCCGCTATAGGCACCCAAATAAATTAGTACTTAGTACTAAGGGCACCCAAGGAGACAGGGTTATGAAGCAAGCCAAAAATCCGACGGCTCGACGCGGATTCCTCATCGGCGCTGGCGCCGCCGCGGCAGTCACGGCGGGCGCGGTGGTCACTCAATCGCAACGTCAAGTCAACGCCGACGTCCCTGAAGTATTAAGCCCCGAGTCCACCGATTCGGGGCGGGGTTACCGGCTCACGGATCACATTCAACGGTATTACCGCACCACGCGTATCTAACGTGTGTTCGCGGCCTTAGTTCTCATCATCTCGACGTATTCGGGAGCTTTCCATGCTCGTCCGTAAGATCTCGCGCATGCCCGCCAATCGTGGCGCGGCATTACTCGATAGCGCCGTACGTGGCGCTCAACACGCCGTGGCCACCATCGGTCGGCGGGACTTTTTAAAGCGATCTGGCCTTGGGTTAGGCCTTGGCGCCGCGGCGACGCAGCTGCCTAACGGATTCGTCCGGCAGGCTCGCGCGGCCGACGACAAGGCTGCCGCGACAGGCACGGGCAAGGTCGAGGTCAAGCGTACCGTGTGCACGCATTGTTCGGTGGGTTGCGCGATCGACGCGATCGTTGAAAACGGCGTATGGGTTCGACAAGAGCCGGTGTTCGATTCGCCAATCAACTTAGGCGCGCATTGCGCGAAGGGCGCTGCGATCCGCGAGCACGGCCACGGCGAGCATCGTCTGAAGTCGCCGATGAAGTTGGTCAATGGCAAATACCAGAAGATCACCTGGGATGAAGCTTACGACGCCATCGCGAAGAAGATGCAGGAGCTGCGCAAGGAAAGCGGCCCCGATTCGTTGTTCTTCGTTGGCAGCTCCAAGCACAACAACGAGCAAGCGTATTTGATGCGCAAGTGGGTGTCGCTTTGGGGCACGAACAACACCGACCACCAAGCGCGTATTTGCCACTCGACCACGGTCGCGGGCGTGGCCAATACGTGGGGGTATGGTGCGATGACCAACTCCTACAACGACATGCAAAACACGAAGGCGATGATGTTCATCGGCTCCAATGCGGCGGAAGCGCATCCGGTGTCGATGATGCATACCCTGCATGCGAAGGAGTCGGGCGCCACGATGATCGTGGTCGATCCACGATTTACCCGTACGGCCGCTCGCGCCGATCAATACGTGCGTATTCGTTCGGGCTCGGACATCGCCTTCCTTTATGGATTGATGTGGCACATCTTCAAGAACGGCTGGGAAGATAAGAAGTACATCGAAGACCGCGTGTACGGCATGGATAAGGTCCGCGAGGAAGTCCTAAGTAAATGGGATCCGAAGGCGGTTGAAGACGTATGCGGCGTGCCCGAGGCCGAGGTGTACAAGGTCGCGGAAACGATGGCGAAGAATCGTCCGTCCACCATTGTGTGGTGCATGGGCCAAACTCAACACTCGATCGGTAACGCGATGGTGCGCGCAAGCTGCCTCGTGCAACTCGCGTTGGGCAACATCGGCGTGTCGGGCGGTGGCGCGAACATCTTCCGTGGTCACGACAACGTGCAAGGCGCGACCGACGTGGGCTCCAATCCCGATTCCTTACCCGGTTACTACGGATTAGCCGCCGGTTCGTGGAAGCATTGGGCCGCCGTGTGGGGCTTGGACGTTGAAGACATCAAAAAACGTTATGCACCCGGCATGATGGAAAAGTCGGGCATGACGGTGTCGCGCTGGGTTGATGGCGTACTCGAAAAGAACGAGCTCATCGATCAAGAATCGAATCTGCGCGGCATGTTCTTTTGGGGACACGCGCCGAACTCGCAAACGCGCGGTCTTGATATGAAGAAGGCGCTCGACAAACTCGATCTGCTGGTCGTTGTCGATCCTTATCCTTCGGCCACCGCCGCCATGGCCGCGATGCCGGCCGAAGGTTCCACGCTTAATCCAAAACGCGAGGTTTACTTACTGCCCGCGTGCACGCAGTTTGAAACGAGTGGTTCGTGCACCGCGTCGAATCGTTCAATCCAATGGCGCGAAAAAGTCATCGATCCGCTGTTCGATTCGCGTACCGATCACATGATCATGTATCAGCTCGCCGAGAAACTTGGCTTTGGTAAGGAGCTGGTCAAGAACTACAAGATGGTGCCGGCCAAGGGCGGCATGTTGGAGCCCGAACCCGAATCGATCTTGCGCGAGATCAATAAGGGCACGTGGACGATTGGTTACTCCGGTCAATCGCCCGAGCGCTTGAAGCTTCACATGAAGAATATGAATACCTTCGATGTGAAGACGCTTAAGGCCAAGGGTGGTCCGTGCGATGGCGAATACTTTGGCTTGCCGTGGCCTTGCTATGGCAACCCGGAACTCAAACATCCCGGCTCGCCTAATTTGTACGACACCAGCAAACACGTAATGGATGGTGGCGGTAATTTCCGCGCCAACTTTGGTGTCGAGCGCGATGGCGTTTCGCTACTGGCGGGCGATGGGTCGGCGTCCAAAGGCTCAGATCTACCGTTCGGTTATCCCGAGTTCGATCACGTATTACTTAAGAAGCTCGGCTGGTGGGACGAACTCACCGAGGACGAAAAGAAAGCCGCCGAAGGCAAGAACTGGAAGACCGATTTATCCGGCGGAATCATTCGTGTCGTGATGAAGAACCACGGCTGCCATCCGTTCGGCAACGCGAAAGCGCGCGCGGTGGTGTGGAACTTCCCGGACCCCGTGCCGCAGCACCGCGAGGCTTTGTATTCCACTCGTCCCGATCTCGTGGCGAAGTACCCGACGCACGACGACAAGAAAGCGTTCTGGCGGTTGCCCACGCTTTATAAGTCGGTGCAAGAAAAGAATAAGGACATCGGCAAGGAGTTCCCGCTCATCATGACGTCGGGTCGCTTGGTCGAATACGAAGGCGGTGGCGAGGAAACGCGTTCGAACCCATGGCTTGCCGAATTGCAGCAAGACATGTTCGTCGAAATTAACCCTAAGTCGGCCAACGACCGTGGCATTCGCAACGGCGAGATGGTGTGGGTCAAGACACCGACTGGGGCGCAACTCAAGGTCAAGGCACTAGTGACGGAACGCGTTGGGCCCGACACGGTGTTCCTGCCGTTCCACTTTTCGGGTTGGTGGCAAGGCAAGGACATGCTGGCTTACTACCCCGAAGGCGCCGCGCCGATCGTGCGAGGCGAAGCGGTGAACACCGCCACCACCTACGGCTACGACAGCGTAACGATGATGCAAGAAACCAAGACCACGGTTTGCCAAGTGGTCAAGGCAGCCTAAGCGCGACAGGGAACGAGGAGACAACGATATGGCACGCATGAAGTTTCTTTGCGATACCGAGCGCTGCATCGAGTGCAACGGCTGCGCAACCGCATGTAAGAACGAACACGATTTGCCGTGGGGCGTGAATCGCCGCCGCGTCGTCACGATGAACGACGGCGAAATCGGTAAGGAAAAATCGGTGTCGGTCGCCTGCATGCATTGCTCCGACGCGCCATGCATGGCGGTATGCCCGACCGATTGCTTCTACCGCACTGAAGAAGGCGTGGTGTTGCACGACAAGGACATCTGCATCGGCTGCGGCTACTGCTTCTACGCCTGTCCGTTTGGCGCGCCGCAATTTCCTAATACCGGCGCGTTCGGCGTGCGCGGCAAGATGGACAAGTGCACGTTCTGCGCGGGCGGCCCCGAAAAGGACGGCAGCAAGGAAGAGTTCGAAAAGTACGGACGCAATCGCATCGCCGAAGGCAAGCTGCCCGCGTGCGCGGAAATGTGCTCGACCAAAGCCTTGCTCGCGGGTGACTCCGACGTCGTGTCGGACATCTTCCGCCAGCGCGTGCTCAAACGTGGCAAGGGCGCGGAGCTGCCGGGTTGGAAGACAGCGTATGGCGCGCCGTCCGCGCCGACGAACTCGACTAAATAATCGAAAGGGCATGCGATGAAGATTCGTCTATTCGCGCTGCTGGCGATTTCGACCGTGGCTCTCGCGGGATGCGGCGAATACCAGCATTCGCTCGACGCTAAGGAACGTAAGTACGCCGGGCGTATCGATACGCAGCCTTGGAAGGGCGAGGCGCCCGCCGCGCAAGGGCGCTTTACCGCTGGCGATAAGGCGTCATGGGAATCGGCCCTGCGTGCTCGCGCGCAGAACCAAAACGAATACGTGAAGTCGCCGTGAACCCCGGGAGACCGTGATGATGATTCGAACGATCGCGGCGTGCTTGTTCGCCGGCGTGATGTCGATGGCCGTGGCGCAATCGCCCGCGCCAAGCGGCGCCAACGCCACCACGGCGACGCAAACGACATCGCCCCAAGTCGCGCGAGCCGACGCGCCTAATCCACTACAACCAGGCAACAACGCGCCGGTATGGCGCGAGGTTCGTCAAGGCGAGGCGGGTTATGCATCGCTTCCCGCGCGTGAAGCAGGCGTGTTGATCCTTACGTCGGGTCAAACATGGCGAACCATTCGCAATGGCCCCGTCACGTGGATCGGCGGTGGTTTAGTCATCGCGGTTGTTCTCGCGCTCGCGGCCTTTTACTTACTCAAGGGTCCGATTCGCCTAAACGAAGCACCCACCGGGCGACGTGTGCTGCGCTTTAAACATATCGAGCGACTCGCGCACTGGACGACGGCGATTAGCTTCGTGGTGCTCGCGGTCACCGGCTTGCTGATGCTGTTTGGCAAGCACGTGCTTATGCCGGTGCTCGGGCATACGGTGCATGGATGGATCGTGATTCTTGGAAAGAACGTGCACAACTTCGTTGGGCCGGTGTTTTCCGTTGCGCTCGTGTTCGTCATCTTGATCTTCCTGCGCGACAACTTGCCAACCGCGCGCGATTGGTTGTGGATCAAGAAGGGCGGCGGCTTATTCACCGGCGAGCATGTGCCAAGCGGCCGATTCAACGCGATGCAAAAGATGTTGTTTTGGGGCGGCGTCGTGGCCTTGGGCGTGATCGTGACGATCACTGGCTACGTTCTCGATTTCCCGAATTTCAACCAGCTGCGCGCGACCATGCAGACCATGCACCTCGTGCATACGATCGCGGCCCTGTTGTTCGTGGCGATGATGCTGGGTCATATCTACATCGGCACAATCGGCATGGAAGGTGCGCTGGACGCGATGAAAACCGGTTACGTGGATGAGTCGTGGGCCAAGGAGCATCACGAGGACTGGTATCACGAAGTCAAAACGAGTCAGCGCCCCACCTAAATCACGCTACGCGGAGACAACGCGATGAAACGCTTAACGCTGCTTGCTGTGTTGCTCGTCGGTGCCATGAGTGCCGCTCAAGCCAAACTACCGCCACCCACCGACGAACAAAAAGCCAAGGCCGAGGAAGCAAAAGCCAAGGCGGCGGAAGCCGCGAAGAAGGACGGCGAGTTGCTCGCGGCGTATCAAGACAAAGTCGTCGCGCGCTATAAAGGCCAAGGCGATACGCCAAAAACCGCCAAGCCAGCGACGCCGGCCGCCACGAAAAAGTAAGGAGCTTGGCGTTTCCGTTTCGCGCCGCGATAAGAAACTCAATTTCTAATCGAATTGGTTCCTAAGTACTCCACTGGCTAAATCATGCGTGCAGAATTGCACGCATGATCGTATTTGACCTTGCCTGCGAACACGCGCATCGCTTCGAAGCTTGGTTCTCGTCGGCCGACGCCTACCAAGCCCAGCGTCAACGTGCGTTGATCTCGTGTCCCGTTTGCGCCAGCTGTCGCGTTGAGCGCATGCCGTCTTCCACACGAGTAAATCTTTCCCGCGTCAGATCAAACGCGTCCTCGCACGACGGCAAATCCGTCGATGTCGCGCGAAACCAAGGGGAAATGGTGCCGATGGCCAACGCGGCTTGGCTGCGCGCGGTGCGCGCGTTGTTATCGAGCGCCGACAACGTTGGTGAACGTTTCGCCGATGAGGTTCGCCGTATTCACGACGGCGAATTGCCTCCGCGCAATATCCGTGGCTTTGTCACTCTCGAAGAAGCGCAATCGTTGCTGGAAGAGGGCATCGACGTGTTGCCGTTGCCCAATCTTCCGTTCACCGATGGACCGCTGCATTAACGAGCGGTCCATCGCGCTCACGCGGGTTTAGTGACGTTGGTATTGCGTCGCGCCGAACAACACATCGCGCGATTTCTCGTCGGTTAAATCCTGGCGCTGTTGCGAGAGTACTTCCACGCCGCGCTTGACCGCCGGCCGCTCGCCGATCTCTTCAAACCAGCGTTGCACCGACTTGAACTCATCGAGATCAACGCCTTGGTTTTTCCAACTGCGAATCCACGGCCAAATCGCGATATCGGCGATCGTGTATTCGCCGCCCGCGATGAAGTGATGCTTGGCGAGTTGTCGGTCCATCACGCCATACAAACGCCGCGCTTCGTTGGTGTAGCGATCAATCGCGTATGGCACTTTCTCCGGCGCGTAAATACGAAAGTGATGCGCTTGGCCAAGCATGGGGCCGATGCCGCCCATTTGAAACATCAGCCATTGCAAGGTCGCGTATTTCTCGCGCGCGTCGTTGGGCAGGAAGCGGCCCGTCTTGCCCGCGAGGTAGATCAATATCGCGCCCGACTCGAACAGCGAGATTGGCTTGCCGTCGATGCCTTGCGGATCGACGATGGCTGGGATTTTGTTGTTGGGGCTGATCTTGAGGAACTCTGGCTTGAATTGGTCGCCCGCGCCGATGTTCACGGCGTGAACCATATAAGCGAGCCCGCATTCCTCAAGCATGATGTGCACCTTATGCCCGTTTGGCGTTGCCCAGCTGTAGACGTCGATCACTTGCTTTCCTCCATATGTCGTGCGAGTTCGTGTTTAGCGATAGCGTTGCGATGTACTTCGTCGGGCCCGTCGGCCACGCGCAACCAACGCGCGAGGCTGTAGGCGTAGGCGAGTGGAAAATCCTCGCAAAAACCCGCCGCGCCGTGGGCTTGAATGGCCCAATCGATGACTTGGCATGCCATGGTAGGCGCAACCACTTTAATCATCGCGATTTCGTTGCGCGCGGCTTTATTGCCGCTTTGGTCCATTTTCCAGGCGGCGTGCAAGGTTAACCAACGGGCTTGATCAATCAAGCAACGCGACTCGGCGATTCGTTCTCGCCACACTGATTGATGCGCGAGCTCGCGGCCAAAAGCCACGCGATCGTTAAGACGTATGCACATGAGTTCCAGCGCGCGTTCGGCCACGCCAATCAACCGCATGCAGTGATGAACGCGGCCTGGACCCAATCGGCCTTGCGCGATTTCAAATCCACGTCCTTCGCCTAGCAGCAGATGTTCGCGCGGCACGCGCACGTGATCGAACACCACTTCGGCATGTCCGTGCGGCGCGTCGTCGTATCCAAACGTGGCGAGCGGCCTCACGATGCGCACGCCCGACGTATGACGCGGCACGAGCACCATGCTGTGTTGCCGATGACGATCGGCTTGCGGATCCGTTTGGCCCATGACGATCAACACCGCGCAACGCGGGTCCATCGCGCCGGTCGTCCACCATTTACGGCCGTTGATGATGTATTCATCGCCGTCGCGTTGAATCGAGCACGCGATATTGGTCGCGTCCGATGAGGCCACGTCTGGCTCGGTCATCGCGAAGGCGCTGCGAATTTCCCCAGCCAACAAGGGCTCGAGCCAGCGACGTTTTTGTTCATCGCTGCCATACAGCAACAAGGTTTCCATGTTGCCGGTATCGGGCGCATTGCAATTAAAGACTTCCGCCGACCAGGGCACGCGCCCCATGAGTTCGGCTAGCGGCGCGTAATCGGTATTGCTCAAACCACCATGCGCGGCGGGAAGAAACAAGTTCCACAATCCCATCGCGCGCGCTTCGTGTTTGAGCGTTTCCATCCATTCGAGTGGCGCCCAACGTTGGCCCACGAGAGTGTTGGCGCGTAGGTCTTCGGCGTAGCGGCGCTCGTAAGGCACGACATGCGTGTGCATGAACGCGCGTAGGCGCTGTTGTAGCTCAACGCTGCGGCTGGAATGAGTGAAGTCCATTATCGATCTCGACCGATTCGGCACGCGAACGACCATGCGAGATCCGCGAGCGGCTTGGCTTGCGCGCCCACGTCGCGAGCTTGCGCGGAGCTTGCCGACCCTTGCTCCGCGCGTTTGGCGACGCCTTGCAAGATGGCCGCGATACGAAAGAGGTTATAGGCCAAATAAAACTCCCACGGCCCGGCCGGCGTGAAACCGGTGGAGCGCGCGTAACGCTCGATGAAGTCGTGTTCTCGTGGAATGCCAAGTGCCGCGATATCCGCACCCGCCATGCCGCGAAAGATCCCGGGCGGAATGTGCCATGCCATGCAGTAGTAACTCAGATCGGCGATTGGATGACCCAAGGTGGACAACTCCCAATCCAATACCGCCAGCACGCGCGGTTCAGTCGGATGCCATAAGAGGTTGTCGAGCCGGAAATCGCCATGCACGAGGGTGGTGGGTTCGCGAGGCTCGCGAGGGATATGCCGGGGAAGCCATTCGATTAATCGGTGCATCGCATCGATGGGCTGCGTTTCGCTTGCTTTGTATTGGCGGCTCCACCGCGCGATTTGCCGTTCGAAGTAATTGCCGGGCTTGCCAAAGTCGGTCAGGCCCACCGCATTTACGTCCACGCGGTGCAGGGCACTTAGTACATGGCCGATTTGCGCGTAATGCGCTGCCCGTTGCGCGGGCGACATGCCGGGTAAGGCCGGGTCCCACAAGGTGCGCCCTTCGACATACTCCATAAGATAGAAGGCGACGCCGATCACGGATTCGTCCTCGCACAACGCAAGCATGCGCGGCACTGGCACATCGGTCGAGGCAAGCGCGGTCATGACGCGATACTCGCGTTCGATGGCGTGCGCGGATGGCAAAAGATGCCGCGCGGGGGCGGGCTTCGTGCGCATCGCGATCGAGCGTTCGCCCCAGTCAAGCCGAAACGTCGGGTTTGATTGACCAAACGGCAGTCGATCGATCGCCAGTTCACCGTCGGACTTGCCCAAGTGATTTGTGAGATAAGAGGCAAGCGCGTCGGTGTCGAAATGACAACGCGGATCGGACGGCATGGCTTAAGCGTGTGTGGCGGTTCTTCTCGAGGCGTCGTTTGTCACGACAGCGGTGCGCAATATCGAGGGGGCGTGCGAAAAGTCGCTCGTCTAAAAACCCCGCGTTTGAAGGCTTTCAACCTTCGATTACCATCTCGACCACTAAACTTAACTAGAAGAAAAGCCGGGTGGTTCGTCATCTTTGGGGCACCGGCTCAAGGCACTGTCGTGCCGATTCATGGAATCCTGCAATTGAACACTTCGCCTGTGTTGTCGTTCAAAACGCTGATTGCGCTCGCCGTTGGCGCCGCATTTCAGATCTCAACTAGCGTCGCTCATGCCATCGGTTTAGGGCAGGCGGAGCTTAAGTCCGGGCTCGGTCAACCGTTGCGGTTGGCGGTGCCGGTACGGCTTTCCGACGGCGAAACGCTAACGTCGACGTGCGTGTCGGTCCTGCCGCACACCGGTGGCGACGGCGTTCCGCCGCTCATGGGCGCGCGCACGGCGGTCGAACGCGGCGCG
This sequence comes from Burkholderiaceae bacterium, assembly GCA_035761045.1. Lineage (GTDB taxonomy): Bacteria > Pseudomonadota > Gammaproteobacteria > Burkholderiales > Burkholderiaceae_E > DASTRU01. Next base: position 11,352 of record DASTRU010000292.1, read on the forward strand.
GATGGAACCACCGTGGTGGTGACCACCCGTCAAGCGCAGTACGAACCGATCATTCGCGTCGCGCTGCAAGTGGGTTGCCAAGACGTGGTGACCCGTGAATTCGTCTTCCTGCTCGATCCACCCGTCGTGCCCACGCTTACGGTGGCGTCCGGCTCCGCCGAGGAGCGAGCGTCGAATACGCCGCGTGCCGCGAGAGCGACGACGAACGAGAGTGCTCCAACCGTTATCGGCGGTGTTCCAGCCGACGTGGACTCACTTGCGGCGAAGCCTCAAGCGCCGGCTCCCGTGGCGCGGGCGCCGCGTCCAGCGAAGCCGCGTCCAGCGGCGATAGCGCCGGTAGCCAAAGCGCCGATTGCCAAGGCACCGGTCGTTGTGCCTGCCCCGGCGACAACTGAAAACGCCGCGCCGAGCGCCACGACGCAAACGACTCCAGTGCGCGAAGCGGGCGACCGCATGAAGGTGGTCGAGCCTGGCAGCGGCAGCACGGCGTTTCGCATGGACGCCAAGCTTGGTCCGCCCGCCGAGTTGACGCCCGACACCGCGGCTGTACTAAAGGACGAACAAGCACGTGTTCGCGCGATGCTGCTCGACCAAGAAGCCAGCGCCACCGCGCGCGAGGCGCAGTTGACCGAGCAATTGACCAACCTCGGCGCCGAAATTCAAGTACTCAAGCAGCAATTGGCGACCGAAACCGCGCGCGCTCAAGGTGCCGACAAGCACGCGTTGCCGAGTTGGTGGGTGTATGTGATTGCGTCGCTCGCCGCAGCGCTTGCCATGGCGGTGTCGTATCTCGTCGTGCAGCGTCGTCGGATGAAACGCATTTTGGCGTCCGCGCCGTGGTGGGTAGACACGAAATTGCGCGCCGACGTCGCGGGCGGCGAAGTCGTTCATACCGATGCGCACGACGCCACTCACCGCGAACCATCGCTGCCGACCGCTAATACGCCTACCACGGCCGCGTCCACTAAGCCCGCGGGCACGGCGCCATCGCGTTCGTCATTGGCGGGGTTGGAAGTGCAATTTCCCGATCGATTGCAAGATTCCACGATCGAGGTCGAGGAATTAGGCGCCACGCAAGCGCTGCATCTACTGCGCGCGCGTGAGCAGCGCAGAACGATTCCCGATGTGTCGCAAGTCGTCGCGGCACCGGCGGAGACTCCCGCGCCCGCGCCGGTGATCGCGCAACCCCAACTCTCGCAAGTTGATTTCGATTTAGGCGCGCAGCCATTGACCGTCGCGCCGCAAGAGGTCGAGATACCGGCGGTTCCCGCTGCCTCCGCGAAGGAAAACAAGTCGTTCATCGCCGACATGCCGTTCATGTCGCTCGATCTGGACCTTGAAAATCCCGCGCCGGAAAGCACCGTCGCACCCGCGCCATCGGCGCCGTCGTGGTTGAGCGGCTTGGAAACCGGCATGTCGTGGACGGAGGCCAAGCAGGCGCAAGCGTGGCTGCGCGAGGTGGCCGATGCGATCGAACAAGCGGAGGCGTATTTGTCCGCCGGGCAGTTCGAGACGGCCGCAAGCGTGCTGCGCAAATTAATCGAGTCACGGGACGCGGTACCCGTCGCACCGTGGCTGTTGTTGTTGTCGATTTATCGGCGCGGCGAGCAGCGCGACGCGTACGACTTACTCGCGAGCAAGTTTCACGAGCGGTACGGCCGCGCCGCGCCGATGTGGAGTCACTCGGCGCTGCCGCTTGCCGAACCCGGTTTGGATTCCGAGCCGGATTTATTGCAAGCCATTTGGGCGAAGTGGGGTTCGCCGGACTCGATGGCCTTGCTCGCCCGCTTGCTGTACGACACCACGACGGCGGACGAGCGTTTCCTCAACTTCGCTTTGCAGCGCGATTTGCTCAACTTCGTGAAGATTTGTCCGCTCGAATCCTAAGCATCAACGTTTTTGCACAAACGGCTCAAGCGCGGGCCATACGTTATCGAGAAGTTTGGACTGCGCTTGTTCATTCGGATGAATGCGATCCGCCTGAAAGAAGTTAAGGTCTTGCGCCACGCCTTCGAGTAGGAACGGCACCGACGTGGCCGACGCTTCCTTGGCGATCTGCCCGAAAGACGCGTGGAACTCCTCGGCGTATTGACGTCCAAAGTTCGGCGGAATCCGCATTCCAACGATGACCGCGCGCGCCTTGGCTTGCCGCGTCATGTCGAGCATGGCCGACAGGTTTTCGCGCATCTTGGAAAGCGGCAAGCCGCGCAACGCATCGTTGGCGCCGAGTTCGATGATCACCAACGAAGGTTTGTGTTTATCTAGCAAGGCTTGAAGGCGTGAACGACCGCCGCTCGTCGTTTCGCCGCTGACGCTGGCATTGACGACCCGCCAGTTCAGCTTGCGTTGCGCTAACCGTTCCTTGAGTAAGGCCACCCAGCCCGAATCGCGGCGGATGCCATACTCGGCCGACAAACTATCTCCCATGACCAGCATGACCGGACCCGATCCCGCCCCGTCTTCCGCCTTCGCCGCGACCGGCACCGTCGCGAGCGCGACACTCAACGCCACGCCCGCCGCCCACGCCATGGCGACGCGAGCGACGCCACGCCATCCGGCGATCGAGGTGGCGAACTTGCGCAAGGACGTGCGCGATGCGACGGGTACGTTAACGATTTTGCATGACGTGAGTTTCACGATTGCGGCGGGCGAGACGGTTGCGATCATTGGAGCGTCGGGTTCGGGTAAGTCAACGTTGTTGGGATTGTTGGCGGGCCTGGATGTTCCAAGCGCCGGTACGGTGCGACTCGATGGCCGCGAGATTTTTACCTACGACGAGGACGAACGAGCGCGGCTTCGCGCCGAGTTGCTCGGTTTTGTATTCCAGTCGTTTCAACTATTGCCGCATTTGACCGCGCTTGAAAACGTCATGTTGCCGTTGGAGTTGCGCGGCTTAAGCGATGTTGAATCACGCGCGAAGGACATGCTTGCGCAAGTGGGTCTTGCCGCGCGGTTCGAACATTACCCGCGCACGCTATCGGGCGGTGAACAACAACGCGTCGCCTTGGCCCGCGCTTTTGTCACCGAGCCGCCGTTGTTGTTCGCCGACGAGCCCACCGGCAGCTTGGATGCGGCGACTGGAGTCGCCGTCATGGACTTGATGTTCCGCTTGAATCGCGATCGGGGCTCGACGCTCGTGCTCGTCACGCACGACCCCGGCGTGGCCGAGCGTTGTTCAAGGCGCTTGTCGATCGCGGCGGGGCGGCTTGTCGCTTAATCGCTCAACACGCCGTTTGAATATTGTTGGGCGAGTCGATTCAAGCAACGACGTACCTCGGGCATGAGTTCGCCGGCGGCCAGTCCAATTGGGCCGACGCCGCTGGCCACCAATGCATCGGCCGCGCTTCCATGCAGCCATACGGCCGCGCGCAATGCGTGCGCGGCTGGCGCCACGGCGAGCAGGGCGCCCGCTATTCCGGCCAGCACGTCGCCGGTCCCCCCCGTGGCTAGCGCGGGATTTCCCGTCGGGTTAATGGCATAACGTCCATCGGTGCTTGCGATCACGGTGCCGGCGCCTTTTAGCGCGACGTCGGTGGACGTGGCGGCCGCTAGCCGCAATGCATGCGCGATACGGTCGGCTTGAACTAAATGAGCTTCGGTTTCGAGTAAACGCGCGGCTTCCAGCGGATGCGGCGTGAGTAGCGTTCGTTGGCCTCGCCCCGCGCGGCGTTTCAGCGCGGTGTGCAACGAGGTGTCGTGAGCCAGCAGATTCAGCGCATCGGCATCCAATACCGCGGCCGATGAATGATTAAGCACGCGGTCGAGTAAGGCACGCGCGGCGGCGGTATGACCAAGTCCCGGGCCAATCACGATCGGTCCGGTTTCGATCATCGATGATGCGAGGCTTTGAGCATCGCGCAACATCAGTTCGGGGTGCATGACGTCATACGCGGGCAAGGTGGCCAAGGTGGCCAACACGACACGACCCGCGCCGCTTAGCAATGCCGCGCGCGCGGCCAGCACCGCCGCGCCCGCCATGCCGGTATCGCCGCCAATGATGGTGACGACGCCGAAGCGGCCCTTATGCGAATCGAGATCGCGCCGCAACCAACGACCAACGAACCCGATGGGAGAAAGCAACTCGCCGTGCGTGCATTCCTCGCGAAGCTCGGCCTCGCACCCCAATGCGTCGCATTTGACCTCGCCGACGTAATCCAACGCGCGTCCGGTATGCAAGCCCGGTTTATCGGCGATGAAGGTTAATGTTGTATGGGCGCGAATCGCGGTGCCTTGCGATCCGCCAACGATCGCGCCGGTATCGGCATCGATGCCGCTTGGGATGTCAATCGCGACGATGGGCGCGTTGCATGCGTTCGCGGCTTCGACCAGAACGCGCGCCGCGTCGTCGATGGGCCGTGCCAAGCCGATGCCAAACAATCCATCGATCACGCATGCCGGCCGAAGATGCGTGGGCCATGCGCGATGCATCGGAATCGCCGCGTCCACGCATCGTTGATAGGCCAAGCGCGCTTCGTCCGAATACGGTGGCGTGTCGTTCAAACGAACGATTTCCACATGCCGATAGGCCTCGCATAAATACGCCGCCGCTTCAAATGCATCGCCGCCATTGTTGCCGGGGCCCGCTAATACAAGGAATGGTCCCTCGTTCATCGCGAGCGCTTGTTTCGCCACCGCGCGCCCGGCCCGTTGCATCAATGTGTAGTGGCCTAGGCGTTGCATCGCGCGCTGTTCAATCGATCGAACCCGCGCGACTGAATGCAATGGATTAGGCATGGCCATCGTAAGGTTAAACATCGCGTAAGCCTTCGTATAATCGGTCACCTCGCGAGAGCTGCTTCAACACTTCGCATGCCTCGCTGTCTTTTCCGCCAGCCATGTTCGACCAGGGCTTATCGCATCGGCCCAACTCAACGCAGCAAGCCTTCTATTGTCGATCAATGCGGTTGCTCATCGCCTTGGCGTGTTCGTGCCAAGCGATGCACGAACATGGAGGAAACTTATTGTGTTGGGTATCTCTTGGCCTCGGGTAGACCTAAATCGTGACGTTTACGTATTCCCAACGAAGTCGCGCTTAACGCCACAACGCGCCAACAACGGCACGCTAAATACCGAAAGCACGCAGCGTCACGCAGCGGCGGCACACACGGCTCCCATGCCGCGCACTCTTGTTATTCAAGCGAACGCGAAACGATTGGTGAGCGCGCCCGTTGAAGAAGTCGGGCTTGGGAGCCATGGCTTTAGTACTTCTTCACGCGCGCGTGCAAGTCATGACAACGCGGCCCCGCAACCAACGGCGTTACCGATGCCAAGCGCCACGATGCTGGCGCGCGGTCGGTTGCAAGCACAACAGTCCAAAGCGATGAAGGTAATTTCGTCGTCGCCGCAAGCACCGATGAGCGCGGTGACCGAACATCGACACGAGGACGACGATCATGCGCATCATCATCATGCGGAGCATGAACATGGCGGCATGGTGATTGATATCGATGAAGCGGTACACGGTAGTTATGCGGCCGTTCAGTACAGCAAGGACGCCGCTGAGAAAGGCACCGCCGAGGTCGCGAAGTCTTTGTCGGAAGAAGCACATGTCTGGCAGACGGAACCGGCCGTGGCGCTACGACAAACCGCGCTGCCCGAAGGCGCGGTGGACCTTGGGTTGAGCTTAGGCGTGAGCGCGTTTCTCGCGCCGCTCGCCTTGCTGGCGGTGAAGGCGGGCATCGAGGAACTCAAGGACTCGCAAGCGCATGAAGCCGCGCTTGAAAAAGCGCAACAAAAGGTCGAGCAGATGGTCAACGATTTGCAGACGATCGAGACTCATGGCCTAAACAACCCAAATTCAACAGAGGCCGAGCAACGGTTGGATCACCTAATTCAAACGTACATTGCGCAAGGCACGCAGCGCACGCACGATATTCAACATGCGCGACGGCAAAATCACTTAGCCGGTCAGATTGGGTGGGGGTCTTTGATCTCTGGCGGATCGATCGGCGCGAGTGTCGCGGTATCGCTGCTTACCAAACCCACATTAGCCGGCTTGGCGGGTGACGTCGCCAATACAAGCACCTTCGTGGCGAGTAGCGTGGCCGCCGCAACCGCCGCGACCGCGGCTGGAGCGGCGAGCACGATCGCATTAGGACCGTTGGCGGGAATCGGCGCGTTGTACCTAGGCGATCGTTTCGTTAGGAAATCAAGCGCAAAGAAAAAGCAGTTTCTCGCGAACAGCACGCCCACGAAGACGTATCTCAACGCGGTCAAGCGCGAGGCCACGCGCACGGCCGAATTCGAAGGCATTCGGCCGTACCACCAGTTCGTGCATACCAAGGCATTGCAACGAGAAAATTTTTATAAGCGTTTCGTGAGTCTTAATAAATTATTTCGCACGGGCAGCGCGGTGTATGCGGCGGGCGCCACGGGTAAGGCGGTCGTGGCGGGACTTGCGTTGGCGGGCGTGGGTGCGGCCGCGACGACGGGAGGTTTGGGCGTACTGATTCCCTTAGGCACCGTGGGCGGTTTGATGATGGGCGCGGGTTCGGTGCAATTTTTAGTCGGACACGAAAAGCAAACGCGTTATGACGGGTATTTCACCGCCGACGACCCCGAGATCGATCGCCACTTCCTCGCCACGGTGGATGTACTCGCGCCCGAATCCACTACGCTTAACGACGGTTTGCGGTTACGCGCGCATTTGTATCAACGGCTTAATCATCGAGAAGAACTTAGGCAGGATTTTTTAAAGAACGTCGCCGATGATTTGGGCAAGTACCAACGTCGCATCGTGTATTCCACCGATCCCGTCGAGGCACGCGATCAAAAAACGGTGCATCGCGGTTCGTTCATGGAACGTGCTCGGTCGCGCGGTGCGTGGGTAAGTCAATTCGCTAAAACATTGGTCGCGGGCGGTAATTGGCAAGAAGCACGCAGCGAGGCCCGCATCGCGCGCAGCGAGAGTACCGATCGCCTAACGACGCACACGTTTCAAAATTGGCTTAACGAGCATCGCCATTTCGATAAGCAAATCGATTTCATGCTCGAGACACTGGCGGATCAACGCCGATACCTCGAGCACAAGGTCGATATTCGTTCGGCGATTTGGAACGACACGCTTTCCAATTACGCCGCCGATGCTCGATCGATTGATATCACCGCGTTGGAAGACGCCGAGGCACGTGAATCCGCCACCGCGCTCAAGGCGTTCTTGGCGGACCATCAATTAACCCTCACGCAAGATAAGGCGCTGCTTGCGCAAACCCAGCTGCTCGAAAATCATCTGCTCGCGCTTAAGTCGTTGGTGGCCACGCCGCGTCCACAGCAATCGCTTAGGCATGCATCTACCGTTAAAAGGCAGATTAACGATATGCGCGATCGTTTCATGCAACTTCAATCGGGAACGCTTATCGCGCACACCTCCGCCGAAGATAAAACGTCGGACTCCGCCACGCGTTTCGCGAAGTTCTTGCTGAAGGAAGCGCCCAAACGCTATAAGGATTTGCGCGGCACGCTTCTCGAAACCGAACTGCAAGCCACGCGCTTGCGCGACCTCGCACGGCGCATGGTGGACGTCGACAATGCATCGACCACCAACGATGCCGCGCGGCATTCGGCATAGTCAATCGCTAAAGGATTTCAATGAAACGTTGGCAGTTCTGGATTGATCGTGGTGGCACCTTTACCGACATCGTGGGGCGTCGGCCCGACGGCACGTTGGTGACGCATAAGGTACTTAGTGAAAATCCAGAACGCTATGCCGACGCGGCGGTGGCGGGCATTCGACAAGTGCTTGAACGCGAGAATGCGATACACCCCGGCGAAGCGTTGTCGAGCACGGTGATCGAAGCAGTGAAGATGGGCACCACCGTCGCGACGAATGCCTTGCTCGAACGCAAGGGCGAACCCGTCGTATTGGCCATCACGCGCGGGTTTGGCGACGCATTACGCATCGCCTATCAAAACCGGCCGCGTATCTTCGATCGGCGCATCACCTTGCCGGAGCGTTTGTATCACCGCGTGGTCGAGATCGACGAGCGCGTGAATGCGCAAGGCGATGTCGTCACGCCGCTCGATGAAGAGCGTGCGCGGACGGCACTCGTGAAGGCGTATGACGATGGTTTTCGTGCATTGGCCATCGTTTTGATGCACGGCTGGCGATACACCGCGCATGAAGCCGCCATCGAACGCATCGCGCGCGAGATTGGCTTCACGCAAATTAGCGTATCGCATCGCGTATCGCCGTTGCTCAAACTCGTGCCGCGCGGCGACACCACGGTAGTCGATGCCTATCTATCGCCGATTCTTCATCGCTACGTAAACCAAGTCGCGTCCGAATTGCCGGGCGTGGCGTTGCGCTTCATGCAGTCCAATGGCGGGTTGACCGAGGCGCATCGGTTTTGCGGCAAGGACTCGATTTTGTCCGGCCCGGCGGGTGGCATCGTGGGCATGGTGCGAACAAGTTTGGGCGCCGGGTTTAACCGAGTCATTGGGTTCGACATGGGCGGTACGTCCACCGATGTATCGCACTTCGCGGGCGAAGCGCTAAGTGATTTAGAACGCGTGTTTGAAACGCAAATCGCGGGCGTGCGCATGCGCGCGCCGATGCTTGCGATTCATACCGTCGCGGCGGGCGGCGGGTCCATCTTGCATTTCGATGGCACGCGGTATCGCGTGGGGCCGGACTCGGCTGGCGCGCATCCCGGCCCGGCGAGTTATCGGCGTGGCGGGCCACTGACCATCACCGATGCAAACGTCATGCTCGGAAAAATCCAACCCGCCTTTTTTCCGCATGTATTTGGGCCGCGCGGTGATCAACCGCTTGATGCCGACGAGGTGCGCGCGCGCTTCATTCAATTAGCCGACGATATTTTCAAAGCGACGGGCGAGCGACGCACGCCGGAACAAGTCGCCGAAGGGTTTATCGAGGTTGCGGTCGCGAACATGGCGAACGCGATCAAGCAAATTTCGGTCGCGCGTGGTCACGACGTCACGCAATACGCCTTGGCGGTGTTCGGCGGCGCGGGTGGGCAACACGCCTGCCGGGTCGCCGACGCCTTAGGCATGACACGCGTATTCGCCCATCCGCTGGCGGGTGTCTTGTCGGCGTACGGCATGGGCTTGGCCGACCAAACCGCGATGCGCGAACGCTCAATGGAAGTTCGCTTGGATGCGCTCTGTGGCGACGAACTCGCACGGGCCTTGGATGAATTGGCGCGCGACGCGACGGACGAGCTCATTCACCAAGGCGTCGAGCCCACGCGTGTTCAAGTCATGCGTCGCGTGCACCTGCGTTATGAAGGTACCGATACCGCGCTTGTCGTCGACTACGCAACGCTGCATGCGATGCGCGATGCCTTCGAGGCTGCCTACCGAAAACGCTTCGCGTTTTTGATGAGCGATAAAGCCTTGGTCGTCGAAGCCGTGTCGGTGGAGGCATTGGGGCGCGGCGACATGGTGGACGAACACGTCGCGCGCGAACCTTCACGCGTTAGCGCGCTTAAGCCCGTATGCATGACGCGAATGTTCGCGCACGACGCATGGCGCGATACGCCCGTGGTTCGTCGCGAAGACATGCGGTGCGGCGATGTGTTGCGTGGCCCGGTCATCGTCGCCGAACGTCATCAGACCACCGTCGTGGAACCGGGCTGGCAAATGGAACTGACGCCACGCGATCATCTCGTGCTCACGCGCGTCGAAGCCAAACCTAAGACGCAAGCGCTCGGCACCCATGCCGACCCGGTGATGCTTGAAGTATTCAACAACCTCTTCATGAGCATCGCCGAGCAAATGGGCTTGCGGCTTCAAAACACGGCGTATTCGGTCAACATCAAGGAACGCTTGGATTTTTCGTGCGCCATTTTCGACGAGCATGGGCAACTCATCGCCAATGCGCCGCATATGCCGGTGCATTTAGGCTCGATGGGCGAGAGCGTGCAAGCCGTCATGCGAACGCATGGCGACTCGATGCGCGATGGCGACGTCTACATCTTGAACGCGCCCTATAACGGCGGCACGCATTTGCCCGACATCACCGTCATTCGTCCGGTGTACGTGCAAGGACATGCGCGAGCGATGTTCTACGTTGGAGCGCGTGGCCATCACGCGGACGTGGGCGGCATCGCGCCGGGCTCCATGCCGGCCAATAGCACCACGGTGGACGAGGAAGGCGTGTTGATCAATCCATTCAAGATGATCGACGCCGGCGATTTCCGCGAAGACGAACTACGCGAACTTCTAAGTTCCGGACCATGGCCCGTGCGCAATATCGAACAGAACGTGGCCGATCTGCGCGCGCAAGTCGCGGCGAACGCGAAGGGCGCCGAAGAACTCTTGCGCATGGTCGAGCATTGGGGGCTCGATGTGGTGCGCGCGTACATGGGCCATGTGCAAGACAACGCCGAGGAGGCCGTGCGCCGAGTCATCGGTGCCTTGCGCGATGGAACGTATGAATATCGACTCGATCCAATCAACGGCGGTGGCGGGGTCATTCGCGTCGCGATACGCGTTGATCGCGACGCGCGCGAGGCGGTGATCGACTTCACCGGAACATCGGCGCAATTACCCAACAACTTCAACGCGCCTAAGTCCATCGCGATGGCGGCGGTGTTGTATGTGTTTCGCACCTTGGTGGATGCCGACATTCCGTTGAACGCTGGTTGTCTCAAGCCACTGAAGGTGATCGTGCCCGAAGGCTCGATGTTGAATCCCACGTATCCCGCCGCAGTGGTCGCGGGCAATGTGGAGACGAGCCAATGCGTGACACAAGCGTTGTACGGCGCGTTGGGCGTGATGAGCGAAAGCCAAGGCTCGATGAACAACTTCACGTTCGGCAACGCGCGCCACCAGTATTACGAAACGATCGCCGGTGGTTCGTCGGCCGGCGTGATTCGCGATGCGCGCGGCAATATCGTCGACGGCTTCGACGGTACCGACGTCGTGCAAACGCATATGACCAACTCGCGCTTGACCGATCCCGAAGTTCTCGAATGGCGGTTTCCCGTGATGCTCGAGGAATATCGAATTCGTACCGGCTCGGGCGGATCTGGCCGTTGGAAGGGCGGTGATGGTGGCGTGCGTCGCATTCGGTTCTTGGAGGCGATGACGGCCTCGGTGCTCGCCAATAACCGCGTCATCGCGCCGCGCGGTTTGGATGGCGGCGACGATGGCGCGGTGGGGATCAATCGGGTTGAGCGCGCCGACGGACGAGTGGACATATTGCCGTCCAGCGCGACGACCGCCGTGGCGCCGGGCGATGTATTCGTCATCGAAACGCCCGGCGCCGGCGGCGTGGGGCGTGTTTAAGGTCGCGTTATTTTTTCAACCACTTGGCAATCCCGTCGCGACCACTGGCGGCGCGATAGATCAACGCGCCGGCCGCGAGCATGGTGAGCATGCGACCTAGGCCGCTTTGACGCCGCATCGACGACATCAGCAACGCCGCGCCGGTGCCAAAGGTGAGAAGGTGCTCGCCCGGAAGGCTAGGGCGTTGATCGTCGTAGGCCTTGATGCGGGTCAATAGCGGGTTCGCGTTCATCGTCAAACACTCCTTGGATATGGATGCGGTATGCACCCGCGTTCATGCGTGAAGCGTGCCCGGGTAAACTCGCGGTTTGCAAAACACGACGGACGAGTGTTGTTGGCGACCGTCGTTCCACCCTCATCGCGCTGGTTATCGCTTTGCTCGCCAGCGCCATCGACTTCTCGTTATGCGCCTTCTGCCCGGACCCCTCGCGCTGTCGGAGTTTCGCCGTCAGCGTTTGCTCGATCAATTACAAGCGTGTTGCGACGGTGATCTGGCCGAGATCACCGCGCAGTATTTGCATTTCGTCGATGGCGCCGACGGCCTGACGCCCGAGGAGCATTCGCGGCTCGATCAATTGCTGCGCTATGGCGTGCCGTTCGAAGCGGCGCCCGAGGGTGCGATCGCGATCACCGTCATTCCTCGCTTGGGCACGATTTCGCCGTGGGCGTCCAAGGCCACCGACATCGCGCGCAATTGCGGCTTGGCGTTGCACCGAATCGAGCGCGGCGTGCGCTACTACCTCGTGCCCAAAACCGGCTTCTTCGGCCGCAAGAAAATTTCGCCCGAGGCGATCCACGCGGCCTTGCCGCTCTTGCACGATCGCATGACCGAAACCGTCGTGACCGACGATTTCGATTTCGCGCAAATGTTCAAGGAGCTCCCGCCGCAACCGCTGGAGCACGTCGATGTGCTGGGCGGCGGCCGCGCGGCGCTCGAACACGCCAATACCGAATGGGGCCTCGCGCTGTCGGACGACGAGATCGATTACTTGCTCGCGGCGTTCACCCAAGCGGGTCGCAACCCAAGCGATGTCGAGCTTTTCATGTTCGCGCAGGCCAATAGCGAGCATTGCCGACACAAAATCTTCAACGCCTCGTGGACCATCGACGGACAAGCGCAAGACATGAGCTTGTTCGCGATGATTCGTAACACGCACCAAGCGCAGCCGAACGGCACGGTGATCGCGTACGAAGACAACGCGGCCGTGATGGAAGGATTTGCCGCGCGCAAATTCCTGCCCGATGCTGCAACGCATGCCTATGCGTTACGCGACGGCACCTGGCACACCTTGATGAAGGTGGAAACGCATAACCATCCGACCGCGATCTCGCCGTTCCCCGGCGCATCCACCGGCGCGGGCGGCGAAATTCGCGACGAAGGCGCGACCGGCCGCGGTGCCAAGCCAAAGGCGGGGCTGACTGGCTTTACCGTCTCCAATCTGCGGCTTCCCGATGCCACGCGCGCATGGGAGCAGGGCATTGGCGCGCCGTCGCGCATCGCCTCGCCCTTGCGCATCATGGTCGACGGACCGATCGGTGGCGCGGCGTTCAACAACGAATTCGGCCGGCCCAATTTGTTGGGCTATTTCCGCACGTTTGAGCAACCGGTGGGCGAGCGGGTGTACGGCTATCACAAGCCGATCATGATCGCGGGCGGCTTAGGCAACATCGACGCGCGCCTTACGCACAAGCGCGAACTGCAAGCCGGCGATTTGTTGATTCAACTCGGCGGGCCCGGCATGCGCATTGGCATGGGCGGCGGCGCGGCGAGTTCGATGGCGACTGGCAGCAACACCGCCGATCTCGATTTTGATTCCGTGCAACGCGGCAACCCCGAGATCCAACGCCGCGCCCAGGAAGTCATCGACGCGTGCTGGAGCCTGGGTGAAGACAACCCAATCTTGTCGATCCACGACGTGGGCGCGGGCGGTTTATCCAACGCCTTTCCCGAAATCGCGCACGGCGCGGGCGTGGGCGCGACGTTTGATTTACGCAAGGTGCCCGTCGAGGAAAGCGGCCTAAGCCCGCGCGAGATTTGGAGCAACGAATCGCAAGAGCGGTATGTGCTTGCCATCGCGCCGTCGTCGCTTGAACGCTTCGAAGCGCTTTGCGCGCGCGAGCGCTGCCCGTACGCGGTCGTGGGCACCGCGACGAGCGAACAACAATTGCGCGTGATCGACTCGCACGCCACGGCGCCCGAATCGCAAGCGCCGGTCGACATGGACATGAACGTGCTGCTCGGCAAACCGCCGCGCATGCAACGCGACGTGGCGCGCATGACGCCGCCAACGTTGGCCATGGACCTCGCGGAGCTCGACTTGCAACACGTCGCGTTCGAGGTGTTGCGCCTGCCCACGGTGGCGGACAAATCCTTTCTCATCACCATTGGCGATCGCACCGTGGGTGGACTCACGTCGCGCGACCAAATGGTCGGGCCGTGGCAAGTGCCGGTCGCCGATTGCGCGGTGACGTTGATGGACTACGAAGGGTATGCGGGCGAGGCGATGGCGATGGGCGAACGCACGCCGCTCGCCGTGCTGAACGCGCCAGCATCGGGGCGCATGGCGATTGGCGAAGCCATCACCAACATCGCCGCCGCGCCGATCGCGCGTATCGAAGACATCAAACTCTCCGCGAACTGGATGGCCGCCTGCGGCCAACCCGGCGAGGACGCGGCCTTGTTCGACACCGTGCGCGCCGTGGGAATGGAGCTGTGTCCCGCGCTCGGCATTTCAATTCCCGTCGGCAAGGATTCCTTGTCGATGCGCACGACGTGGATCGACGACGACGCGCCTAGGCAGGTCATGTCGCCGGTCTCGCTCATCGTGTCCGCCTTCGCGCCAGTCAGCGACGTGCGCACGGCGCTCACGCCGCAATTGCGCATCGAGCCGGACTTACGCGACACCGAACTCGTGTTGATCGATCTCGGCGCGGGTCGCAATCGGATGGGACTGTCCGCGCTCGCCTACGTAACGCGACAAGTCGGCACGGACGTGCCCGATGTGGACGATCCCGCGCGGTTGAAAGCCTTCTTCGCGGCGATTCAAGCACTCAACCAGGCAGGATCGATCATCGCGTACCACGACCGGTCCGACGGCGGTTTGTTCGCCACCGCATGCGAGATGGCGTTCGCGGGCCGCTGCGGCGTCAGTCTCAATCTCGATTTGCTGTGCCTTGAAGGCGAGCACGCATCCGAGTGGGGCGACGCGAAGAACTGGAGCACCCAAGTCGCCGCGCGGCGGCACGAGCTCACGCTCAAGGCCTTGTTCAACGAGGAGTTGGGCGCCGTTATTCAAATTCGCCGCGACGAACGTTCGAAGGTGATGGACATCTTGCGCGCGCATCAACTCGGCGCCATCAGCCACATCATTGGTCGGCCCAACACGCGCAACGTGATCGAGTGTTATCGCGACACCAAGGTCGTCTTCACCGCCACGCGCGCCGAGCTGCATAAAGCCTGGAGCGAGGCGAGTTGGCGCATCGCGCGGCTGCGCGACAACCCGGCCTGCGCCGACGCGGAGTACGCGCGCATCGACGCCGACGATCCCGGCTTGCACGAAGTTCTAAGTTTCGACCCGAACGACGACGTGGCCGCGCCATACATCGCAACCGGCGCGCGACCCAAGGTTGCGATATTGCGCGAGCAAGGCTGCAACTCGCATCTCGAGACGGCGTATGTCATGCATGCATCGGGCTTCGAGGCCGTCGATGTCCATATGAGCGATCTGATCGCGGGCCGCTTCACATTGGAGAAAGTGCGTGGCGTGATCGCGGTCGGCGGATTTAGTTACGGCGATGTTCTTGGTGCTGGCGAGGGTTGGGCTAAAACCATTTTGTTTAGGCCGCAGCTCGCGCAGATGTTCGCCGAATTCTTCCAACGCACCGACACCTTCGCCTTAGGGATTTGCAATGGTTGCCAAATGATGAGCAACCTCGCGCCCATGATTCCCGGCGCGCAGGCGTGGCCCCGCTTTACGCGGAATAAGTCGGAGCAATTCGAGGCGCGGTTGGCGATGGTGGATATTCCCGAATCGCCATCGATCTTCTTTGCTGGCATGGCGGGTAGCCGTTTGCCAATCGCGGTGGCACATGGCGAAGGCTATGCCGACTTTAGTCGGCATGGTGATCAAGCGCAGGCGTTAGTGGCGATGCGCTTTGTTGATCATCAAGGCCAACCGACGCAAACGTATCCGTACAACCCCAACGGTAGTCCGAACGGCATCGCCGCCGTCACGACCCCCGATGGACGATTTACCGTGCTCATGCCGCACGCCGAGCGCGTATTTCGCACGATTCAACATAGTTACGCGGCCGAGCGCTTCAAGCGCGACGCGATGCGTGAACCGAGCGGTTGGCGGCGCATGTTCGCCAACGCCCGGCGCTGGGTGGACTAAGGACTTTATTCGTTATCGCGCGACTTCGGCGGGCAAGGCCTCGGCCCGCCGGCGTACGTTAAAGCGCAGGCTTTGCGGGTAAGGAAACACGCTCACCACATGGCCTTTTTCAATGCGCTCTTTCAAACGCTGCCAAAACTCCGGGGTGAATAAGTCGGCGTGATGCTTAAGCATGATCGCGCGCACTCGCGGATCGCCCAACAAGAACGGCTTGAACTCCTCGGGAAACACGTCGTATCGCCCAACCGAGTACCACACCTCGCTCGCCATTGCTTCTTCTTCGGTGCGCGGCTCCGGCACCCGACGGAAGTTGCACGTCGTCATGTACTCGATCTCGTCGTAGTCGTAAAACACCACGCGGCCTTGGCGCGAGACGCCAAAGTTTTTATAAAGCATGTCGCCCGGAAAAATATTCGCGGCGGCTAAGTCCTTAATCGCCTGTCCATACTCGATCAAGCAGCGCTCAAGCTCCACGTCGCTTGCCGACTGCATATAGAGATTAAGCGGCGTCATGTAACGCTCGATATAAAGATGACGCACGACCACGGTATCGGGCGTGACTTCAAGCATCGACGGCGCGAGCGCGAGCAATTCATCGATCAGCTCTTGCGAAAAGCGCGCGCGGGGAAACGCGACGTTGCTGTACTCCAAGTTGTCGGCCATGCGCCCCACGCGGTCGTGGCGTTTGACGAGTTGGTACTTTTGCATCACGCCTTCGCGGGTAATGTCCTTCGTCGCGCTAATGCGATCCTTGATCACCTTGAACACATAAGGAAACGAGGGCAGGCAAAACACCAGCATCACCAATCCCTTGATGCCCGGCGCGATCACGAATTGATCGGTCGAATGTTTGAGGTGGTGCAAGAAATCCCGATAGAACAACGTCTTGCCAAATTTTTGCAGGCCGACCATCGCATACAACTCGGCCTTGGGCTTATTAGGCATCACGCTGCGCAGGAATTGCACATAGCCCGCTGGCACTTCCATATCGACGAAGAAATAAGCGCGCGCGAATGAAAACAGGGTGAGGATTTGATCTCGCTCGAACAAAATCGTGTCGACCGAAAGCCGTCCTAAGTGTTCGTGCAACAGCGCGATCGCGAATGGCCATTCTTGAAAGCCGTTGATGATCTTGCCGATCAAATAACAACCCTTATTGCGAAAGAACGGACCCGACAACACCTGCACTTGGTGATTCGGCATGCGTTTAACCGATGGCGGAAACACGGCTTCCGCTTCGGCGCATAGCGCGTCGAGATCGCGTTCCAAGTTCGCGAACGGCGCCATGAAGTCCGCGTCGAACAAAATCTCCCGAAACACATCGCGCAATTCATGCGGACTGGCGGGGTAATAACTGCGATACGCGGTCGGCTCTGAATCGAGATATTCGGTGGAAATCGTGGGTCGTACGAAGATGAATTCGTTGCGGTAATAGTCGCGATGCAAGATCTTGCAAATCACCGAATTAAAAAAACTTTCCGCGCATTCGGGCTGTTTATGGTCGAGCAATAAGTCGACGTATTCGAACTTGATTTGGCTCCACAGCTCGTTGTCTTGCGTGTCGGCGCGGAACTCGCGGTCTAGCCGTTCGACGGTTTCCAGCACTCGTGTGTCGTAAAACGCGATCCGCTCGGACGCGGCGCGTTGCATCCCCAGCCAGTCGGCTTGCTCGAACCGTTGCTTGGCCTGTCGCGCCGTCTCTCTAAAGATGCGGTAGTGCTTATTAAAGCCCCACAAAATGACTTGAGCGATCGCCTTGGCCGTCGCGAGTTTTCCAGGTGTCACGCCAACTCCTAAAGAAAAAGGCGCCTTCGGTTTCCCGACGGCGCCTTTGCATGCTAACGCGATGACTGGCGAGTGGCGTATTGCTTATTGCACCTTGGCGGCTTCGCGTAGTTGCTTTTGATAGGCCGCGAGTTTTTTCTGCTGAATCATCTCGGTGATTTGCTGCTTGACCTGATCAAGCGGCGGAATCTGCGCTTGACGCGTGTCGTCCAAGCGAATCACGTGGTAACCAAATTGCGTCTTCACCGGCGTGTCGGTGGTTTGACCCTTTTGCAGCTTGGTCAGCGCTTGGCTGAATTCAGGCACGTAATTCGTCGCGGGCGCCCAGTCCAAGTCGCCGCCGTTCGCGGCCGAGCCCGGGTCCTTCGATTGTTTGGCGAGTTCCTCGAACTTCGCGCCGCCCTTGAGCTTGGCGATGATCGCCTTCGCGTCTTCTTCCTTATCGACCAGGATATGACGCGCGCGGTATTCGGTGCCCGAAGCGCGCGCTTTGGCCGCGTCGTACTCTTTTTGGATATCGGCGTCGCTAATCGGATTCTTCTTCAAATACTCCTGCGCGAGCGCCGAGGCGAGGATACGAGTACGCGCGTTATCCAACGCGGCCTTCACGTCGCTACGCGCGCTTACCTTTTGACGATCGGCTTCTTGCAGCAGCACTTCGCGCATGATCAAGTCCTCGCGAATTTGGTTGCGCAGCTCGGGCGACTCGGCCTGGCCTTGCTTCTTAAGCTCGGCCACGATCTCGTCCACCTTGGAGGACGGAATGGCTTTACCGTTAACGACGGCGGCGTTTTGCGCGAAGGCGGTGCTGGCGGCGGCCAAGGCGAGTGAAGCGGCCAAGGTTTTGATTCGGGTCATGGACATCCTCGATAAATGTGCCCAATGCACGGGCAGATAAACGAAACTGGAGGTGGACGGGATTAAACGTTAAGACAACCGACGCTATCGTACGAATATGTGACTAAGTACGTTTCAACGAATTAAGCGTCGGTATTAGGCGGCGGACCGGATTCATTAGGAGCCCGCGCGTCGATGGCAAGTGCATGAATCTCACGTTGCATCAATGGGTGCAGGGCATCATACACGAGGCGATGACGCATCACGCGTGGCTTTCCGGCGAAGTCAGGCGAGACGATTTGTAAACGGTAATGTCCTCCGCCGCCCTTGGCGCCTTCGTGGCCCGCGTGCAATGCCGAGTCATCCTCGATGCGAAACGACTGCACGCGAAGCGCGGCGCGCAACGCATGTTCGATGCGTTCAACGATGTTCATCGGCCAATCCTTGCGCCTCGCGCATATGACGCGATAACAGCAGTCCTTGCGCGAGCACGAACAGCAACGTAAGTCCTAAGAAACCGAAGAGCTTGAACGACACCCACGTTTCAGTCGGAAATCGATACGCGACGAACAAGTTGAGCACGCCCATCACGCCAAAGAACATCATCCACGCCACGTTGAGTCGCCCCCATATCGCATCGGGTAGTTGAATCTGCGACTGCATCATGCCGCGGATAAGGTTGCGGCCAAACACGAGGCGGCCGATCAACAGCGCTAACGCGAAGGCCCAATACAGCACCGTTGGCTTCCACTTGATAAAGGTTTCGTCATGGAACCAAATCGTCGCGCCGCCAAAGACCACGATGATGGCAAGACTGATCCACAACATGCGCTCGACTCGCCCATGCCTAACCCATTGCCAAACGACTTGTGCGATCGACGCGAGGATCGCGACCAAGGTCGCCCACAAGATGGGTGCTTGCGCGGCGGTGACCACGCCGCCCGATACCGCGGCTCCAAACCATTGCGTGGCCGCATGAGCCGCAACATCGGGATACGCGCCACCGAGTTTGAACACAATAAAAAACAACAACACCGGAAGTAAGTCGGCGATGAGCTTCATGCGAGCATTAAAAGTAAAAGCGATGCGATCGATTCTAACGGCCCGAATCCGCGCGTTCAGCGCGATTCAAAACGCAAGGCCGCCGAATTAATGCAATACCGCAAGCCCGTGGGCGGCGGGCCGTCTTCGAACACATGGCCTAAATGCGCGTCGCACACATTGCAAATGACTTCGGTGCGCACCATGCCGTGGCTGTAGTCGGTTTTCTCGCGCACCTTGGTGGGGTCCAACGCGCGAAAGTACGACGGCCACCCGCAACCCGAATCGAACTTCGTATCCGACTCGAACAAGGGCGTGCCGCAACACACGCAGGTGTAAATGCCATGCTCGTGATGGTTCCAATACTGACCGGTGAACGCGCGTTCGGTATGGGCCTTGCGCGTGACGAGGTAGGCCATCTCGTCAAGTTCGGCGCGCCACTCGGCGTCGCTTTTCATTACTTTTTCCGACATTGATAGTTCTCCTTTAGGACGAGCAACTAACCTCCAACCCCGACGCCCAGTCCGGCGGCAACGCCGCGTAATGCGCGAACTCCGGTTGTTCGTCGTACGGGCGGCGCAAGCATTGCAAGAGCGATGCGATTTCGGAGTAGTCCTTATCGCGCGCCTTACGAATTGCATTCTCGGCAAGCCAGTTGCGCAAGACGTACTTAGGATTCGCGCGCAGCATGCGCGTTCGCCGTGCCGCTTCGTTTGATTGTTCGGCATTCAAACGGTCGCGCCAAGTGGCAAGCCAGGCATCGCACGCGGCGCGATCGATGAATAAGTCGCGTACGGCATCGTCTGAATGCGGCGCGGCTTGATTGGGCAGATGACTTAGTCCGCGGAAGAACAAGGTGTAGTCGGGCCGATGCGCTTGCAAAAACGCGAACGTGGACGTCATGAAGGCTTCGTCATTGGCATGCGTCGCGACGAGTCCGAGTTTCGCGCGTATGAGCGCGGCAAATGTCTCGTCATACGCCGGTGCGAATCCCTCTTCGATCGCGGCGCGCGCGACGTCTTCGTCGCCAATCAACGGCAACAAGGCGCTGCCAAGCGCGTACAAATTCCAATGCGCGACCTCGGGCTGGCGCGCGTACGCATACCGGCCCGCGTGGTCCGAGTGATTGCAGATATGCGCGGCGTCAAACGCCTCCATGAACCCGAATGGTCCGTAGTCCAAGGTAAGCCCAAGAATCGACATGTTGTCGGTGTTCATGACGCCATGCATGAAGCCGACGGCCTGCCAATGCGCGATCAATACGCCCGTGCGTCGCGACACTTCGCGCAACAAGCTCGCGTACGGCGAGGAGTGATCGCGCGACTCCGGCATGAAGGTGTCGATCACGTAATCCGCCAATTGCTTGAGTTCGGGCTTCGGTGCGTTTTCATTAACGCCTTGCGCGGCCCAATGTTCGAACGAACCAAACCGCACGAAGCTTGGCGACAATCGCGTCACGACGGCGGCGGTTTCGATGGTTTCGCGGCGCACGGGTAAGTCCGCGCCTACGATGCATAAGGCGCGCGTGGTCGGAATCCCCAAACCCGCCATCGCCTCCGAACATAAGAACTCGCGGATCGACGAACGCAACACCGCGCGCCCATCGCCCATGCGCGAGTAAGGCGTGCGGCCCGCGCCCTTAAGCTGGATTTCCCAAGCGCCGTGCGGTCCTTGGACCTCGCCAAGCAAATGCGCACGCCCGTCGCCTAATTGGCCGGCCCAAACGCCAAACTGATGGCCCGAATAAACAGCGGCCAGCGGCGCGCCGCCCGGCAACGGCTGATTGCCAGCGAAGACGTCGACAAACTCTTGCAAGGCAAGTGCGTTGCCCTCAAGCCCGAGCAAATGAGCGGCGTCGTCACTCACCGCCACGAGGTAAGGCGAGGGCAGGCCCGCTGGCGTCAAGCGCGTGTAAAAAGTTTCGGGCAGCCGCGCGAAAGTATTTGGCAGCGATGGTTGTTTAGACCATAACGGCGTTTGGACCGTATCGGTAATGTCGGTGGAAGTCATGCGCATAGGAGCCCGAAACGGGCCAGTTGGTTCGCGCGACGGGCGTTAACGCACGGCCAGCGCGGCGAGAAGGTCGGTTTCGATCTGCAATTGCGTTTTTTGATTGGCAAGCGCCGCGCCTTCGACGAGAAACACGTCTTCGACTCGATCGCCGAGCGTCATGATCTTGGCGGTGTGCACGGCAATTTTGTAATTCGTCAACACGCGCGCGATCGCATACAACAACCCCGATCGATCCGCCGCCGTCACCGACAGCAGGTAATACTGGCCGCGTTCGTCGGGTAATAACTCGACCCGAGGTTGAATCGGAAAATGCCGCGATTGCCGCGATATGCGGGCTTGCACCGGCTCGGGCAGCGGTGTGGCTTCGCTAATGACTTCGACCAGATCACGTTCCACGATGGGTGACAAAGCGCGGTAATCGGTCAGTGCCTCGCGGGTCGAATTGGTGTCGGTCACGATGAAGGTATCGAGCGCGTAACCATGCCGAGTGGTGTGCACTTTGGCGTCGAGAATCGAATACCGCTTGCCGTCGAAGTAGCCGCACAAGCGCGCGAATAAGTCGGGCTGATCGCGCACGTACACCGCGACTTGCATGCCGTCGCCCACCAAGGCCGGACGCGCCTTCACCACCGGCTCTTGCGCGTTCACCTGGTAGTGCAGCGACCGCGTCAACCACGCGATCGTCTTTGGGTCTTGGCGCAGGAAAAAGGCGACGTCGAGTTGCTTCCACAATTCTTCGTGCACGGTGTCGGAGAAGGCGTACAAGCGAAGAATTCGCCGCGCTTCTTGTTGGCGCGCGGCAAGTTCCGCGTTCGGTTGAAACGCTTGCACCACGCCCTCGGCGCCCAGCGCGCGCCGCGTGAGATGAAATAAGTCCTCGAGCAACTTACCTTTCCACGCGTTCCACACCTTGGGCGACGTGCCACGAATATCGGCCACCGTCAGCAAGTACAACGCCGTCAGGCGGCGCTCGGTGCCCACGAGCCGCGCGAAATCGGTAATGACTTGCGGATCGCTCAAATCCTTCTTCTGCGCGACTTGGCTCATCGTCAAATGATGTTCGACGAGAAATTCGAGCAACTCGTTGTCCTCGGCGCTCAGTCCGTGGTCGCGCGCGAAGCGGCGCACCTCGACCTTGCCAAGCACGCTATGGTCGCCGCCACGGCCTTTGGCGATGTCGTGAAACAAAGCGGCGACATACAGCAACCAGTGACGCTCGAAATTCGCCATCAATTGCGAGCAAAACGGATATTCGTGCGCGTGCTCGGCCATCGTGAAGCGACGCACGTTGCGAATCACCGTCAGGATGTGTTGATCGACGGTATAGACGTGAAATAAATCGTGCTGCATTTGGCCAACGATGCGGCGAAACACCGGCAAGTAGCGGCCGAGAATGCTGACGTCGTTCATCCGTCTAAGCTCGTGCAC
>DASTRU010000293.1:0-7313 GCA_035761045.1 Burkholderiaceae bacterium
CTTTACGATCGGCATGCCGTCGCGGCGCTTGCCGGTCAGCACCGATTTCTCTCCACGACCCGGTGCGCGGATGGCGTCGGAAATTACGGAGTCGATTGTGTTGTTCGACACCATCACGCCTTCCACCGTAAGCGCGTCCACGAGCTTAGGAATCTCCGTCTCGTCGGATAACAAACGCGAATAAATTTCAACGGCTGCATGTTTGGTTTTCACAGGCGCGCGAACCGTGTATTTAGGATCGGTCGTTTGCACGTTGCGTATGGTGTTGTTTTCGATCTTGACGTTGCGTACGCCGAACGTGAGGTAGCTCGGTTCACGCGCGATGTAGATGGCCGCGCCATGCGTGGTGTCGGAAATCGTGTTCTCGCGAATCGTTACGTTCTCGCCACCAACCACCGAAATACCTCGCCCCCAGTACTGCCCTGCCACGTCGTTGTGCGCGACGACGATGTTGCGCACCAAATGCGTTTCGCGTTTGCGATCTAACTGGGCGGCTTCATCGGAGATGGAGGCATCGGTCCACGGGCCGTCGCCTAAGTACGAGACGATGGCAATCATGTCGTCGCCGTTTTCTCGCACTAAGTTGTTGAGCACGCGCCCGTCGCGCGAACCGCCAGTCACGTGAATAGCGTCGGAGAGCGAACGCGTGACTAAGTTTTCCGCCACGAGAAAATTTTGCGCGCGGTAGACGAATATTCCAGCGGACGAAGCGCTATTGGCCGTGGACGTGCGCGGATCACCGGAACTAACGATGCGATTGCCGCGCACGATGTTGTTACGTAATGGTTCAAAGCGATCGACTCGGTCGAATACCGCAATGCGCGATTGCCAAGGCGCGGCAAGTCGCTTATCCGTCTCGGCGGTCAACGTGAAGTTGTAGATCGATGTGTTGTCCGCGGCTAGCAAGATCGCTTGGTCTTCGGTGTTGGTGGCGTGCAAGGTCGCGCCCTCGCCCCACAACACCACGCCTGGCTTGCGTAACCACAAGGCCTTTGAGTGCAGGTATCGGCCCGGCGGAAAAACCAACCATTGCCCAGGGCGAACGCTGTCGAACGCTTTTTGAATCGCCTCGGTGTCGTCTCGATCGTCATTGGGCGTCGCGCCGAATTCGGTGACGCTACGCGCGTCGGCGGGCGGCTTTGGAGCGGGTGGCAACGCGGTGCAATCGGCGGCCATCGCACGACACATTGTTGCGATGGTCAGCATCGTCACGACTAATCCGCGTCGAAAAGTCAGGTACGAAATAAGCATATGCATGATTGAAAACACAGGGGCACTGTTCATCGGAAGAAACAATTCGGCACTTACAAAAAATCCGATTACAACGAACGCAAGAAGAAAGCCCAAAAAAATCTAGCCTCACAAAAACAAACATTACTTAGTCGAAACCGGGCAAGGATTTTGCTGCTACGCGGCGGCCTCAAAATCAAGGGAGTCACGCTATGGCCATGAACAGTAATGCGCTCGTTCGCTCGACCGTAACGTCGCTACCGCATCATTCCAAGAATCGCGCACGCGACTTTCGCTTTCACCCGTTTTCCAACCATCTTGAAAACGCGATTGACCGTTTATGCGGACTCGCATTACTTATCGCGCTTTCGCCGCTCATGGCGTACGTGGCGTGGCGTATCTGGCGCGAGGACGGTGCACCGGTGCTCTTCGCGCATTGGCGCGTGGGAAAACAAGGTCGCTTGTTCCGTTGCTATAAGTTCCGGTCGATGTTGCGCAACTCCGAAGAGGTGCTAGCACGTCTTCTCACGGAGGATCCGCAAGCGCGCGCCGAATGGGAGCGCGATCAAAAACTTCGCAACGATCCTCGCATCACGCGTATCGGTCATTTCTTGCGCAAGACAAGCCTCGATGAACTGCCACAACTTCTTAACGTGGTGAAAGGCGAGATGAGCCTAGTCGGACCGCGTCCCATCACCTTGCAAGAGCTCAAGCGCTATGGCCCCGCCAAACCGCATTACCTCGCGGTCAAGCCCGGGATGACGGGGCTTTGGCAAGTCAGCGGTCGCAACAACACCACCTATGACCGTCGCGTGGAACTCGATCGTCATTACGTCGAATCGCGCTGCGCCTTACTTAATGCGTGGATTCTTTTTAAAACCGTGCTCGTCGTGGTCACGCGCGACGGCGCGTGCTAACGAATATCGTCGGTTGTATGCATAGGACTGTGTTCAACGGCCGATTCCTCGGCCAACCACAAACCGGCGTGCAGCGCTACGCGAAGGAAACCCTGCTCGCGTTGGACCGTTTGCTGGACGAGTCGCCGGCGTTGCGCGCCGACATCGACCCCGTGCTCGCGGTTCCCGCCAATACCCCCGTGCCCGCCTTGAAGGCGATTCGCGTCAAGGTATTGCCGTGGCTGCAAGGGCATGCGTGGGAGCAAATCACGCTTGCGGCGTATGCGCGCACCTCGTTACTCGTCAACTTCAATTACTCGGGGCCACTATTCAAGCGCAAGCAAATCGTCACCTTGCACGACGCCACCGTAGTCGTTTCGCCCGAGAGTTTTTCGACCGCGTACAAGGCGGTGCATCACCTCATGGTGCGCATTCTTGGTCGGCGCGCCGCGACGATGATGACGGTGTCCGAATTTTCGCGCGACGAAATCACTAAGCACTTTCGTCTGAACCGACCCATCGTCGTGGGACGCGAAGGCTGGGAACATGCGGTCGCGGTGGGCGATGCCGCCACCACGCTCGCGAAATACGGGCTTGAGTCGGGTCGTTATGTACTGGCCGTTGGCAGCATCAAGCCGAATAAAAACTTTCGCATCATCGACGATGCATTGGCGCGGTTACCAACGTTTCCTTGGACCGTTGCGATCGCCGGCGCGAAAAACTTAGACATTTTTCGTGATGCCGATCGCGTTCCCGCGTATGTGAAAACGTTGGGCTTCGTAAGCGATGCCGAACTCGGCCACTTGTATCGGCATGCGGCGTGGTTTGTGTTCCCGTCCTTATACGAAGGGTTCGGCTTACCCGCCATCGAAGCCATGGGCAACGGTTGCCCAGTACTTGCGGCACGCGCCGCGTCCATTCCGGAAGTATGCGGCGATGCCGCCGTGTACTTCGACCCGCACGACGCCGTTTCGTTGGCCGACGCACTCAATCGCGCCGCAACCGATGCCGCGCTGGCCACGACCCTACGCGAGCGCGTCGTCGCGCGTCTTTCGCGTTATTCGTGGCGCGCCAACGCACGCATCGTGGCGGACCAAATAATCGCGCTGCACGGACCGCGCCGCGCGTCTCGCTTAGTACCGAGGGAAGAACCATGAACGACGATGCCGTCACGCTTGCTGAGATGGATGCGCCTTCGGCCAACACGGCGCACGACGCGCCTCACATCGTGCACGCCACCGAATGCTTGGCGGGCGGAACACTTGGCTTTCTCGTGCGCGTGTTGCGCGAGCTGGACGCCTTGGGTGTCAAGCAAACGCTTATCTTTAGCCGCCGCCCCGATACGCCCAAGGATGTCGAGCAGCAGTTTCCGCCTTCGGTCAAGCTCGTTGAAATCCCGGCCGCGCGCGGACTGCACATTAAATTCATTAGTGGCTTGGTATCGGCATTGCACGACGCGGTGCGCGCGCAACCGACGCTGGCGGTGCATCTTCATTCGTCGAAAGCCGGGTTCGTGGGTCGCCTCGCCTTAGGCGTGGTGCGCAACGGCGCGCAATTGTTGTACTCGCCGCACGGCTTGGCGTTTCTCAATCGGCGGCGCCGCCTGTCAAGCGCGGTGTATTGGGTGCTCGAACGTTTCGCGGGCTTCGTGAATTGCCAACCCGTGGGGTGTAGCCATGGCGAAGCGCAATTGCTGGAGGACGTGACCGGACGCGTGGCTTTCGTGCTTGAAAATCCAGTAGCGGAGGAGTTCTTCAAGGTCGAACGCAAACCGTCCGAGCCGCCAATCGTGCTGTCCGTTGGTCGCGCCTGCGAACAAAAAGCGCCCGAGGTGTTCGCCGAGCTTGCGGTGCACTTTCATATTCAAGAGTATCCAGCCCGGTTTATTTGGGCTGGCTCGGGCGAGTCCGATCGAGAAGCGCGCGTGAAAGCCGCTGGTGGCTGCATTACCGGATGGGTACCAGCCGAGGAAGTCTGCCGGCTCATGAGCGAGGCGACGATTTACGTACAAACCTCACGCTGGGAAGGCATGCCCTTATCGGTGATCCAAGCCATGGCCACGGGCTTGCCGTGCGTGGTGACCGACGTCGTCGGTAACCGCGATGCGATTCGCCATGGCCACACCGGCTTGGTGGCCACGACCACCGAAGAGCTTGCGAGTCACCTCGAGCTGCTGTTCAAGCATGCTGATTTGCGTGAACGCTTAGGCTCGACCGCGCGCGCGGAAGCACGCGCGCGCTTTGGTCCGGAAACCTTTAGGAAATCGTTGGCGGCGTTGTATGGTCTTGCCCAACAAACACCGCAATCCAGCGTGCCCGCCACAAACCCGTCGGAACACAACGACTTGCGGCTCGTCACGGCGGCTTAAGGTCAACGCTCCTTCGTTGTTTAGCCAATACCCCACGCGGCCCAAATCGGCTCCACCGCGTCGGGCAATGGCGGTAGCGCGCCCACGTCCACCCGCGATTCATTAGGGCTATGAAAATCGCTGCCACGCGAGGCGCGCAATCCATAATCGCGCGCCAACTTCGCGTAGCGACGGGTTTCGTCTTGCGTATGGGCCGAGGTGGTGACTTCAACGCCCACGCCTCCAGCGGCCACGAATTCCTCGAAAAACGTATGCAGCTCGAAGTCGCTGAATCGGTACCGTGCCGGATGCGCGACAACGGCCTCGCCGCCCGCCGCGCGAATCCACTGCACGGCTTCGCTTAAACGCGCCCAACGGTGCGGCACGTAACCGGGCTTGCCTTCAACGAGATAACGACCGAACACCTCGCGCATGTCGTCGCACACACCGAGCTCCACCAAGTAACGCGCGAAATGGCTGCGTGAAATCAAGTCGGGATTCGCTACGTAGCGCATCGCGCCTTCGTAGGCATCTTCAATGCCGACCAATGCCAGCGCGTCGGAAATCGCTTTCGCGCGCTCGGTGCGTCCATGGCGAGTGCGCGCCAACCCTTCGTTGAGCACCAGCTGCGTACGATCAATGCCCAGACCGACGACGTGAATGGTTTTACCCGCCCACGTCACCGACACTTCCACGCCCGCGATAAAGCCAATGCCCAACTCGCGTGCGCGAGCATGTGCGCGATCGAGTCCACCGACCTCATCGTGATCGGTCAACGCAATCCACGCCACACCATTGCGCGCGGCGCGCTCCACTACCTCTTCGGGCGCGAGCACGCCGTCGGACACGTTGGAATGACAATGAAGATCGACATTGACCGCGTACGGGTCAAAGTTAGCGAGGGAGGTGTTGGCGCGGGCATGCATAAGGACTCAGACGCGTGTCGCACTCGCGGGTTCAGTCCTTGCGTGCGATTCGATGAAATCCTCGATCGCTTGCGCGACGCGTTCGGGTTGATCGTGATGAAGCATATGCCCCGCATCCTCGATCGTTAACGATTGCAAGTGCCTGAACGCGCTTAGGCGATCGCGATACTCGGTTCGCAATTCATGCTCGCGCTTCGCGTCTCCACGCGCCCACATCGAATACAAGGTCGTTTGCGCGGCTTCCACCCAAAGCACCGGCGCGGTGATGCGTTGCCAACACGCCAATATTTCATCGACCCGATACAGCACCGGGTTTGGCAATTTATGCGCGGGATCACCAAGGATTTCCCATTGCCCGTCGGTGTTACATCGCGCCCAATGACGAGCAAGATATTGCGCGCGCTCGGTCGACAAGCGTGGGTTGTTTCGTTTTAAACGATCGGCCACCGCGTCGAGATCGCCATAGGTGCGCATGGTTTCGGGCGAGCGCAATGCATCGAGCCATCGCGCGTAACGACTAGGCGCTTGCTCGGCACGCGCCGCGGGCAAGCCCATGCCGTCGAGCGATGTCAAGGTCGTGACGCGTTGCGGTCGAATGCCGGCGTAGATGCACGCCACGTTGCCGCCCATGCTGTGCCCCACCAGATGCACTGGATCGTCGGGCAAGAAAGTGTCGAGTATCGATTCGAGATCCGCGAAGTAATCGGGAAACCAATAACTCGCCGTGCCCGGGCCGGTCGTGGTTCTGCCGCTCAAACCGAATCCGCGCCAATCGGGCGCGAAAACGCGCCATGGTTTTTTAAGCGCATCGACCACGAATTGAAACGAGGCGGACACATCCATCCACCCATGCAGTAGCACGAGCGCTGGCGCACGATCGTCCGCGCCATGCGTACGCCAAGCGCGTACATGCAACGTGAGACCGCGTACCTCGATGAAATGGGAATGCGAAGGCGTACGAGCGATGGCTGACATGGCCCTATGGTAGCGATACGCCTCCGCGATGAAGGTGCGAGACCGCGCGAGCGCTATTCCTTCTTGGCGGCGTCTTGCATTTTCTCGCCGGTGCGTTCCACCGCCTTGCCGGTTTTATCGGTGGCGTTACGCAGTGCCTCGCTCGTTTTCTCCGCCGCGTTATCCACTGCATTGCCTGTTTTTTGGGCAGCGTTTTCAGTCGCGTTACCGGCTTTTTGGGCGGTGTTTTCGGTGGCGCGGTCAAGCGCCTGTCCGGCTTGCTTCACGGCTTCGCCCGCTTTCTCGGCGGCTTGATCCACTTGCTTGCCGGCGCGCTCCGCCGGTCCTTCCCCTTCTTTCTTACCGCAACCACTTAATGCGAACGCACAGACGGCAACAAGCGCGGCGATGGCTTTTAACGATACGGACATGTTTTAACTCCCAACGAGTAAAGAACTGTCCGCCGTTTCCGCAAGGCACGTTCCAGCAACACGCCGCGCCCTTAAGACGCCCCGTTGCTCACGCCCTCGGACGTCATCCGCGAATTGGTATTACCCGTCGCGGAGCCGCCAAACACCTTGTGTCCAACCTTGCCCACCGCCTCGCCGGTTTTGCGACTGGCTAATTCAAGCGCTTCACCGGTTTTTCGCGCGCCGTGCTTGACCGCGTTGACCACCTTGCGCGCGACGCGATCAGCCTTATGCGCGAACCGTTCGCTTGCATTCTTCGCGCGCGGCAACGCGCCTTCTTCGGCATAAGACGACGAGGTCGCGGTCATCAAGGCAAACGCCGCGAACACCACGGCCAAACGTAAACGCTGCTTCATGGCTCATCCCTCCAACACGATGTTGCGCGACTTCACGACGCGCTGATACTTATCGAACTCGGTCTTGATTTGCTGCGCGAACTGCTGCGGTGTGTTGCCGATCACCGATGAGTTCGTCGCCTCGATGCGTTTAC
>DASTRU010000294.1:0-20280 GCA_035761045.1 Burkholderiaceae bacterium
CGCTGTTGCACCTCACCGGCTATGACCTGCCGATGCAAGAGCTGCGCAACTTCCGTCAATTGCATTCAAAGACGGCGGGGCATCCGGAAGTGCACATCACGCCGGGCGTGGAGACGACGACGGGGCCGCTGGGGCAGGGCATTACCAATGCGGTGGGCATGGCGCTCGCCGAATGGTTGTTGGCGTCGGAGTTCAATCGGCCCGGGCATGAAATCGTCGATCACAACACGTGGGTCTTCTTAGGCGACGGTTGTTTGATGGAAGGCATTAGCCACGAAGCGTGTTCGTTGGCGGGCGCGTTGCAGTTGCGCAAGTTGATCGCGTTTTGGGATGACAACGGCATCTCGATCGACGGCAAGGTCGAAGGCTGGTTCCGCGACGACACGCCGATGCGCTTCGAGGCGTATGGCTGGAACGTGATTCGCGATGTCGATGGCCATGATGTCGAGGCGATCGATGTCGCGATCGTTGAAGCCAAGCAAAGCGATCGGCCGACGTTGATCTGCTGCAAAACCATCATTGGCAAGGGCGCGCCAACGCGTGCGGGCAGTGCGAAGGCGCATGGCGAGGCGCTTGGCGCGGCCGAGATCGCCGCGACGCGCGAAGCACTTGGTTGGACCTTGCCGCCGTTCGAGATTCCCAACGAGGTTTATGAATACGCGAACGCCACGCGCTATGGCGCGCGCGCGGAAGCCGAGTGGAACGAGAGCTTCGCGAAGTATCGCGAGGAATATCCAAACGAAGCGGCGGAATTTTTACGTCGCATGCAAGGCTATTTGCCGGCCGACTGGGCGAAGACGGTGGCCGACTACATCGCTCAATGCGAAGCCAAGGCCGAAGGCCCAGCGACGCGCAAGGCATCGCAAAACGCGATCGAGGCGTATGCCAAGGTGTTGCCCGAGTTTCTAGGCGGCAGCGCCGACTTAACCGGCTCCAACTTGACGCAATGGAGCACCGCGAAGCCCGTGCGCGCGAATCAACCCGGCCAGCACATCAATTACGGCGTGCGCGAGTTTGGGATGAGCGCGGTGGTGAACGGCATCGCGTTGCATGGCGGCTTTATTCCGTTTGCCGGCACCTTCCTCACGTTTAGCGATTACGCGCGCAATGCGCTGCGCATGGCGGCGTTGATGAAGTGCCCCGGCATTTTTGTGTACACGCACGACTCGATCGGCTTAGGCGAAGACGGCCCGACGCACCAAGCGGTGGAACACGCCGCGAGCTTGCGTTTGATTCCAAATATGCATGTCTGGCGTCCGGCCGACACCACCGAAACCGCCGTGGCTTGGGCCTGCGCGGTAGAGCGCAAGGATGGGCCGGCGTGCTTATTGTTCTCGCGCCAAGCGGTGCCGCATTTGCCGAAGGTTAAGAACGCCGATGCATTGATTCGTCGTGGCGCGTATGTATTGAGCGACGCGGCGGATGCACGACTCGCCATCATCGCCACCGGCTCCGAGGTGCATCTCGCGCTGGCCGCGCAAAAGGTGTTGGCGAAGGAGGGCATCGCAACGCGTGTCGTCTCGATGCCCAGCACTACGGTGTTCGACCGCCAAGACAGCGAATACAAACGCCACGTGTTGCCCGATGCGATGCCGCGTATCGCCGTCGAGGCGGGCGTGACTGATTTTTGGTGGAAGTACAAATGCGATGCCGTTGTTGGCATCGACCGCTTTGGCGAAAGCGCGCCGGCCGGCGTGTTGTATGAGTACTTTGGCTTCACGCCCGAGAACATCGCGCGCACGGTGCGCGACGTACTCGCGCTGCGTGGCTGAAACAAGTTTTCTTAGTAACCAAGGGAGTATCCCGAGATGACCATCAAGGTTGCCATCAACGGCTATGGCCGCATTGGCCGCAACGTGTTGCGCGCGCATTACGAAGGCGGCAAAAAGCACGATATTCAAATCGTCGCGATCAACGACCTGGGCGATCCCAAAACCAACGCCCACCTCACCAAGTACGACACCGCGCATGGTCCGTTCCCCGGCACCGTGGTGGTCGATGGCGATTCGATGGTGGTGAATGGCGATCGCATTCGCGTGTTGGCCAATCGCGATCCAGCGCAATTGCCTTGGGGCGAATTGGGCGTGGACGTGGTGCTTGAATGCACGGGCTTTTTCACGACCAAGGAAAAAGCCGGCGCGCATTTAAAAGGCGGCGCGAAGAAGGTGGTGATCTCCGCCCCTGGCGGCAAGGACGTGGACGCGACCATCGTGTATGGCGTCAACCACAACACGCTCAAGGCCGCGCACACGGTGATATCCAACGCCAGCTGCACGACTAACTGCTTGGCGCCGCTCGTGAAGCCCTTGCACGACAAGCTTGGCATCGTCACCGGTTTGATGACGACCGTGCATGCCTATACCAACGACCAAGTGTTGACCGACGTCTATCACGAAGACCTGCGCCGCGCGCGTTCGGCCACGCAGTCGATGATCCCAACCAAGACCGGTGCCGCCGCGGCGGTGGGTCTCGTGTTGCCAGAACTCAACGGCAAGCTCGACGGTTATGCGATTCGCGTTCCGACCATCAATGTGTCGATCGTTGATTTGTCGTTCATCGCCAAACGCGAAACCACGGTCGATGAAGTCAACGCGATTTTGAAGGCCGCCAGCGAAGGCGAACTCAAAGGCATTCTTGGTTACAACACCGAGCCGCTAGTGAGCGTCGACTTCAATCACAATCCGCTCTCGTCCACGTTCGATGCGACGTTGACCAAGGTGTCGGGCACGCTCGTGAAGGTTTCGAGCTGGTACGACAACGAGTGGGGCTTTTCCAACCGGATGCTCGACACGACCGTTGGATTGATGAACGCGAAGTGATGTTTCGGCCTTGAGCCAAGCGTCGTGACGATGGGGGCCGCAAGGCCCCCGTTGTTTTGCGGCACGCTAGTTGCGGCACCACCAGTCGCCCTGGCGTTTCATGAATTACTTTTTTAAGGATGCCTATTGATGACCGAACAACTATGCCGGGCGCCCCTGCGTGCTCTCAGTGCCGTACTAGCAACTCTTGGTATGTGTTTATGGGCGCCGATGGGCGTGGCTTCGAGTGGCGATGCGGCAACGCCCATCACGCAACTCATTGTTCGGTACAAGGCGCCTACCGAGGGTCGCGCAACGACCTTCGCGGCCAGTAATGAATCCGCTCGCGCCAAACGCTTGGGCGCGCGCCTTGGCGTGGCGCTCACCTTCAACCGCCCGCTCATGGAGCGCACCTCGGTCTACCGATTACCCAGCGCGGTCAGTCGCGGTCAGGCCAAGCGCATGGCCGAGACCTTGGCGGCCGACCCGAGCGTGGAGTCGGTCTCGATCGACGAACCCAAGCATGCCTTGCAAAGCGTGCCGGCGAACGATCCGTTTTATCCGCCCAACGCCACCGGGCCCGTCGCGCAGGGCCAGTGGTATTTGCGTGACGAACAACCGTCGGCCATTCGCGCCAATGCGGCGTGGGCGACGACGACTGGCAGTTCCAACAACGTGGTCGCGGTGCTCGATACCGGCATTTTGTTCAACCATCCCGATTTGAATGGATCGGTACCCGGTGGTGCCAAGCTGTTGCCGGGCTACGACTTCGTGAGCGATCCAACCATCGCCAACGACGGCAACGGGCGTGATCCCGACCCGGCCGACCCCGGCGATTTCGTTTCGTCCACCGATGTGCAGCGCGAGCCTTTTCGCGGCGAATGCGGCGTGTCCAGCAGTTCTTGGCACGGCACGGCCGTGGCGTCGGTGATTGGCGCGTTGACGAACAACGGCGTTGGCATGGCGGGCATCGATCAAGCCGGACGAATTCTTCCGGTGCGCGTGCTCGGTAAATGCTTTGGCAGCACGAGCGACATTCTCGACGCGATGCGCTGGGCCGCTGGCTTGGCCGTCGCCGGCGTGCCGGCCAACCCAACGCCGGCACGCATCATCAATTTAAGTTTGGGAAGCGCGACGCCGTGTTCGGCCGCCGAACAAGCCGCCGTCGATGAAGTACGCACGCGCGGCGTGATCGTGGTGGCCGCCGCTGGCAATGCGGATCCGTCGGACCCGAGCTCCTACGCCGTCAGTTCGCCAGCGAATTGCCGAGGCGTGGTGGCCGTGGCCGGGCTGCGTCACGAAGGCGATAAGGTGGGCTACAGCAGCTTCGGCTCGCAAGTGGCGATCAGTGCGCCGGCGGGCAATTGCGTGTCGCAATCGGGCGCGTGCTTGTATGGCATCACCACGGCTTGGAACAAGGGCGCCACGTCGCCCGGGGTGATGGATTACCAAGCCGAAGTTGGCACCAGTTTTTCCGCGCCAATCGTCGCCGGCGCGATGGGCCTCATGCTCGCGGTGCATCCCAACTTGAACGGCGATGAGTTGCTACGACGCATGCAACTTACCTCGCGCCGGTTCCCGGTTGTTCAAGACTCGGGAACCGCGCTTCCCGAATGCAACCCGAGCGTGCCACTAAGCAACCGGGCGGACGCGCGGTGCAATTGCACGACAAGCACGTGCGGCGCGGGCATGCTCGATATCGCGTCGGCGGTTTCGGTCGCGCCGTTGCCGCACGCGGTGATTACCGGTGCCGTTGCGTCGCTAAGTCCAAATCAATCGGTGAACTTAAGCGGTAGCGCCAGCACGACGGGCAGTGGCCGCACGATCACGAGCTATCGCTGGTCCGTGGCTCCCGCCAATTTGCTGTCGACCACCACGGGGCCGGACACGGTCTTTACCGCGAGCGCGACCGGAGGCCAAGCCACCGTACTACTTGAAATCACCGACTCGACCGGCCAGATCGACACCGAAATGGTCACGATCGACATGGGCCCGCAGACCGCTCCGCAACTCACTCCTTCCAACGGCGGTGGTGGTGGAGGAGGGGCGTTTGGCGTGCTCGGCGCCTTCTTGCTGTTGCTCGCCGGTATTGGCGCGTCGCGTAACCGCGTGTTGCGCAAGGACTAAGGGTTTGCCGGCCGATTAAGCGCATAAGCCAGTGCCGTTAAGGCTAGTCCTACGACGGCACCGGCGATATGCGCGGCCCATGCCACCGGCATGAAGGTATCGGCGGCGAGTTTGAGCATCAGCCCCCCAAGCATCCATAGCCCTAAGCGCGGACCACCGAATACGCCGTCGCTCGGACGAGAACGCATCAACGCAAGCTTCAATGCTTGAGCGGCGAACGCGCCGTGCAATGCGCCTGAAAGCCCGGCGACCCACTCGACACGCGTGAATGCCAGCAGCACGCATAAGTGCAGCGGCGCGAGCGCCGCGACGAGCCCCACTTGCCGGGGCCACGGCGTTAAACGTCGAAACACCCACGCCACGCCAAATGCGCCGGCCACGTTGATGAGTAGATGCGGCAGGTCCAAGTGAACGAGGCTGCCGGTCAGGAGTCGCCACCACTGCCCATCGTTCACGATGCGCGCGCGGTCGTATCGCCATGCGGCCACGCCCTCGCGTCCCAACGCGAATTGCAGCCCAATCAACGCCAACACGCCTACGATGAGCAGGCCGATCGACCAAGGCGACCGCTGCCGAGGCGCGAAGTGGCCGTCGCTATAATCGGCCCGGCTTTTTTTCATCCTCCCTCCAACCGTCGCGGCGTGCGTTTTTCTGCGTCCCCGCGTCTCATTTTTTGGTTCCCGTCATGCAATTTCGCAAGATGACCGACCTGGACTTGCGCGGTAAGCGCGTGTTGATCCGCGCCGACCTCAACGTTCCCCAGGCCGATGACTTAAGCATTACCGACGACACTCGTATTCGCGCCTCGCTGCCCGCGATTCGCCACGCGCTCGAGCATGGCGCGGCCGTGATGGTGACATCGCATCTGGGCCGCCCAACCGAAGGCGAGCTCAAGGCCGAAGACTCGCTCGCGCCAGTGGCCGACCGGCTCGCGAAGTTACTCGATCGCAAAGTCCCGTTGATTCGTCAGTGGGTCGAGGGTCAGTTCGACGTCAAGCCCGGCGAAATCGTGTTGCTCGAAAACTGCCGCGTGAACAAGGGCGAGAAAAAGAACAACGAAGCGCTCGCGCAAAAAATCGCCAAGCTGTGCGACGTGTATGTGAACGACGCGTTCGGCACCGCGCATCGCGCCGAAGCCACGACGCATGGCGTCGCGAAGTTCGCGCCAGTGGCATGCGCCGGCCCGCTCATGGCCGCCGAGTTGGACGCCCTGGGCCGTGCGTTCGGCGCGCCCAAGCGGCCGTTGGTCGCGATCGTCGCGGGCTCGAAGGTCTCGACCAAGCTCACGATTTTGAAGTCGCTCGCATCCAAGGTGGATCAGCTCATCGTCGGTGGCGGCATCGCCAATACCTTCTTGCTCGCGCAAGGTCACAAGATCGGTAAGTCGCTGGCGGAGCCCGACTTGGTGGGCGAGGCGCGCGAGATCATCGCGTTGATGAAGTCGCGCGGCGCGGACGTGCCCTTGCCCGAAGACGTCGTGGTCGCCAACGAACTCTCGCCGCTCGCGCGCGCGAATCGCGTGGGCGTGGACGACGTGGCGGAAGACGATTTGATTCTCGACATCGGCGCCAAGAGCGCCGCGCGCTTGGCGGCCATCATCGCCGAGGCCGGCACGATTGTTTGGAACGGCCCGGTGGGCGTGTTCGAGATCGATCAATTCGGTGGTGGCACCAAGATGCTCGCGGCGGCGATCGCGCATTCCCCGGCGTTCTCGATCGCGGGCGGTGGCGATACCTTGGCCGCCATCGCCAAGTACGGCATCGAAAAGCAGGTGGGTTATATCTCCACCGGCGGCGGCGCCTTCCTTGAGTTCCTCGAAGGCAAGACCTTGCCCGCGGTCGCCATGCTCGAGGCACGCGCCGCGTAACACGCGCGTCGCGCGTGCTTGATTTAGGCCCGGCGCGTTATCTGCAAGCGTTGCGGATAACGCGTCTTTCTTGAAAGCGATTCCATGCCCCGCGCCACCAAAATCGTTGCCACCATTGGTCCCGCTTCCAGCACGCTCGAGATCCTGATCCGCATGATCACCGCGGGTGTCGATGTCGTGCGGCTTAACTTCTCGCACGGTAAGGCCGAGGATCATGTCGCGCGCGCCAAGCTCGTGCGCGAAGCCGCGGCGGCGTGCGGACGCGAAGTGGCGATCATGGCCGACTTGCAAGGCCCGAAGATTCGTATTGGCCGCTTCGCCGAAGGCAAGGTCGTGCTCATGCCCGGACATCCGTTCGTGCTCGACGCTGCCTGCGAATTGGGCGATGCGAGCCGCGTGGGTCTCGATTACAAAGACCTGCCGCGCGACGTGCGCGCGGGCGACACCTTGCTCGTCAACGATGGATTGATCGAACTCATCGTTCAACGCGTGGTGGGCAGCGAGATTCATACGACGGTGCGCATCGGCGGCGAGCTTTCCAACAACAAAGGCATCAACCGCAAGGGCGGGGGATTGTCGGCGCCCGCGCTAACGTCGAAAGACATGGAAGACCTGCGCACCGCGATGCAATTGCAAGCCGATTACATCGCGGTGTCGTTTCCCAAGAACCGCACCGACATGGAAATGGCGCGTCAGCTCGCCACCATCGCCGGACAAGCCACCGGCCATAAGCCCGGCATGATCGCGAAGATCGAACGCGCCGAGGCGATTCCCGCGCTCGCGGAGATCTTGGATGCGAGCGACGGCATCATGGTCGCACGTGGCGATTTGGCGGTGGAGGTCGGCCACGCCGTCGTGCCGGCCTTGCAAAAACGCATGATCAAGATGGCGCGCGCCGCCAATAAGGTCGCGATCACCGCCACGCAGATGATGGAGTCGATGATCGTCAACGCGATTCCCACGCGGGCGGAGGTGAGCGACGTAGCCAACGCGGTGCTCGATGGCACCGATGCCGTCATGCTGTCGGCCGAAACCGCGTCGGGCAAGTATCCGGTCGAGACGATCGAGGCGATGGCGTCGATCGCGCTCGCGGCCGATCAAGCCGAGGAGATCGGGCTCGATCGCGAATTCCTCGATCAGCAATTCACGCGGGTGGATCAATCGATTGCCTACGGCGCGTTGTTCATCGCCTACCACTTGCGCTGCAAGGCGATTTGCACCTTGACCGAGTCCGGCTCGACCGCGCTCTGGATGAGCCGGCATGACGTGGATATTCCGATCTTCGCCTTGACCTCGCGCCTGGAAACGCAGCGCAAGGTCGCGCTCTATCGCAACGTTCGACCGTTGGCGCACATTCAAGAACTTGATCGCGAAAAGGCTTTGGTGCAGGTCGAGCACTTATTGCTCGAGCGCGGCGTGGTGGAGCGTGGCGATTTAGTGGTGGTGACGATTGGCGAGCCGATGGGGTCGCCGGGCGGTACCAACACGATCAAGATCGTGCGGGTCGGCGAGCATCTATAGACCGCTGTGCGTGAGACTCAGGCACGCTGCTTGCCAAAGGTAGAATCGCGGCCACCCTCATCCAGCCGCCACGTTGTCGCGCCCGTTTTAATTTGTCGGGCGCGCAACGTCGAACATCTTCAGGAGAACATTACATGCCGCTCGTATCGATGCGTCAGCTACTCGATCACGCCGCCGAAAACGGTTACGGATTACCCGCCTTCAACGTCAACAACCTCGAACAAGTGCAGGCCATCATGGAAGCCGCCAACGAGGTTGGCGCGCCCGTCATCATGCAAGCCTCCGCAGGCGCGCGTAAGTACGCCGGCGAACACTTTCTCAAGTACTTGATTCAAGCCGCGATCGAAAGCTATCCGCATATTCCGATCGTCATGCATCAAGACCACGGTCAAAGCCCGCAGATTTGCGAAGGCGCGATCAAGCTCGGTTTCTCGTCGGTGATGATGGACGGCTCGCTGCGCGAGGACGGCAAGACGATCGCCGATTACGACTACAACTGGCAGGTCACGCGGCAAGTCGTGGATCTCGCGCACGCGGTGGGCGTGACGGTTGAAGGCGAACTCGGCTGCCTCGGTTCGCTTGAAACCATGATGGGCGACAAGGAAGACGGACACGGCGCCGAAGGCACGATGACGCGCGAAATGCTGCTCACCGACCCCGACCAAGCCGCCGACTTCGTCAAGCGCACGCAACTCGACGCGCTAGCCATTGCGATTGGCACGAGCCACGGCGCCTACAAGTTCACGCGCAAGCCCACGGGCGACATCCTCGCGATCACTCGCATCAAGGAAATTCACGCGCGCATTCCCAACACGCACCTCGTGATGCACGGTTCATCGTCGGTGCCGCAAGACTTGCTCGCGAAGATCCGCGAGTTCGGCGGCGACATGAAGGAAACCTACGGCGTGCCGGTGGAAGAGATTCAAGAAGGCATCAAGCACGGCGTGCGCAAGATCAATATCGACACCGATATTCGGTTGGCGATGACGGCCGCGATCCGTGAATTCATGGGCACGCAAAAGTCGAAGTTCGACCCGCGCGAATACATGAAGCCCGCGCGCGAAGCCGCCAAGGCTATCTGCAAGGAACGCTACTTGCAGTTCGGCTGCGAAGGCCAAGCGGCCAAGATCAAGCCGCTGCCGCTCGACGCCGTTGCGCAGAAGTACCGCAAGGGCGAACTTTCGCAAGTCGTGCATTAAATAACTTAGGCCCCGCTCTCGAATGGCGAATCCTCCCGTGGATGCATCCAGCGCGTCACCGTCGTCGGCGCGGGGCTTTCAGCTCGCCGATTTTTTGCGCGATTGGTCGAGCCGTTATTTCTCGTCCAATGGTGTGTTCTGGCGCACGCTCAAGGTGTTGGTGCTGCGGCCCGGGATGCTCGCCGTCGAGCATCGCGAGGACCGCCGGCTTGGTTACGTGCCGCCACTGCGTTTATGCGTGATGCTGGCCTTGTTGTTTTGCCTGGCATTGCAAATCGGCGCGTGGATCGCGCCGCAGTCGCTTGAGTCGCGGGGTTTGAGTCAGCAACAAACGCTCAATTGCTCGGGCTCAAGCACGGCGTGCGAGCGCGACCCGGTGCGTTATGCAAGCTCGGTCGAGCGTCAAAAAACCGGAGCCAACACGACGTCGCCCACGCGAGTGTTGGGTACGTTCGCGCTCACGATGTTGGCGTTAAGTCCGCTGTTCGCCGCGTTGCTGGCGCTTGCGTACTCATCGCGCCGCATGCCGTTTGGCGATCACTTCGTGTTCTCGCT
This sequence comes from Burkholderiaceae bacterium, assembly GCA_035761045.1. Classification (GTDB taxonomy): domain Bacteria; phylum Pseudomonadota; class Gammaproteobacteria; order Burkholderiales; family Burkholderiaceae_E; genus DASTRU01. Next base: position 10,068 of record DASTRU010000294.1, read on the forward strand.
GCATACGCATGCGGTGTGGTTCGTGGGCTTGCTGCTGGCGGCGGTGCTTGGTCGGTGGTTGGCGCCCGTGATCATGGTGGCGGGCGTGGGACTCTTGATCGTCCATAACTTTGTGTCACTGCAACGGGTGTACGAAGATTCCGTGGTCGGCACGGTGTTTCGTGGCATCTTGTTGTTCGCGTTATATGGCCTTGCGCTTGGTACGGTGGCGACGCTCGTCGCCCGCATGACTTCGGCCTAACTTCTTTTCGTTTTCCCCTCGGTACGCTATGGCCGCTGCGATGTATCAATCGTCGATTCGCTCATTACCCCTGCTCGGGCGCGGCAAGGTCCGCGAGAACTACGCGGTCGGCGAAGACCGCATGTTGATGGTGGCAAGCGATCGCCTATCGGCCTTCGACGTCATCATGCAAGAGCCGATTCCCGATAAGGGTCGCGTGTTGACGCGCATGGCATTGTTTTGGTTCGACTTGCTAAAGGACGTGGTGCCCAATCATCTGACCGGCGTCGCTCCCGAAAGCGTGGTGGCGCCTGACGAAGTCGAGCAAGTCCGTGGCCGCTCGATGGTGGTCAAGAGGCTTAAACCCTTGCCGGTGGAAGCGGTGGTGCGTGGTTATTTAGCGGGCTCGGGTTGGAAGGACTACCAAGCGACGGGCGCGGTGTGCGGCGTTCAATTACCGGCGGGCTTGCAACAAGCCAGCCCGTTGCCCGAGCCCATCTTCACGCCCGCGACCAAGGCCGAGATGGGTGAGCACGACGAAAACATTAGCTTCGAACGCATGTGCGACATCGTCGGCGCCGATCTCGCGCGACAAGTACGCGACGCGAGCCTCGCGCTTTACACCAAGGCGAGCGAGTACGCGGCGACGCGCGGCATCATCATCGCCGACACCAAGTTTGAATTCGGCCTCGACGAGCACGGCACGTTGACATTGATGGACGAAGTCCTCACCGCCGACTCGTCGCGTTTTTGGCCGGCGCAGTCTTATCGCGTGGGCATTAGTCCTCCGAGCTACGACAAGCAATTCGTGCGCGACTATCTCGAAGCCGCCGCGGGTTGGGACAAGCGCCCGCCAGCACCGGCCTTGCCCTCGCGCGTCATCGCTCGCACGAGCGAAAAGTATCGCGAGGCTCTCGTAAGCCTGACCGGCCGCGATCTCGAGGACGAGCCCGCCCGTTCGGCGGCGTAAATCCAAGGGCGTTAGCCGCGCCGATACAATCGCGCGTTTTATTTTTAGTGAAGCGGGGCCGCAATGGATCGCGCAGACGCGCCGCGTGTGGGCGTGGTGATGGGCAGTACGAGTGATTGGGAAGTCATGCGCCATGCGGTGGCGGTGCTGGAGGAATTCGGCGTCGCGCATGAAGCGCGGGTCGTGTCCGCCCATCGCATGCCCGACGATATGTTCGCGTACGCGCAAGGCGCGGCCGATCGCGGCTTGAGTTGCATCATCGCGGGCGCGGGCGGCGCGGCGCATTTGCCCGGCATGTTGGCCGCCAAGACGTGCGTGCCGGTGCTCGGCGTGCCGGTGCCGTCTAAATATTTGCGTGGCGAGGATTCGCTGCTGTCCATCGTGCAAATGCCCAAGGGCATACCCGTCGCGACGTTTGCGATCGGCGAGGGTGGGGCGGCCAACGCGGGCTTGTTCGCGGTAGCGATGCTTGCCACTCGCGATCCAAATCTCGCGCAACGGCTTGCCGAATGGCGTGAACGGCAAACGGCAAGCGCGCGCGCCAGCGTGTTGCCGCCCGCGCCATGATCGCGCCCGGCCGTTGGCTCGGCATGCTCGGTGGCGGGCAGCTTGGGCGCATGTTTTGTTATGCCGCTCATGTGTTGGGGTATCGCGTGGCGGTGCTTGATCCCGATCAAGCCAGTCCCGCTGGCGCCGTGGCCGATCGGCATATTCGTGCCGCCTATGACGACGAAGCGGCGCTCGACGAGCTTGCCGCCCAATGCGAAGCGATCACCACCGAGTTTGAAAACGTCCCTGCGCCCACGCTCGCGTTTCTCGCGAAAACGCGCCTGGTGGCGCCGAATGCCCGCCCGGTCGGCATCGCGCAAGACCGCATCGCCGAAAAGCGTTTTGTCGCGGGGTGCGGCATCGACGTCGCGCCGCATGCGGTTATTCAGACCGAAGCCGATCTCGATCAGGTGGACACACGTTTATTGCCCGGCATTCTCAAAGCGGCGCGCCTGGGCTACGACGGTAAAGGCCAGGCGCGCGTGGCTAATCGCGACGAGGCGCGCGCGGCGTTCATCGCCTTCGGCCGCGTGCCGTGCGTTCTCGAACAGCGCTTGTCGCTCGACTATGAAATCTCGGTCGTGTGCGCGCGAACGGTGGATGGCGCGACGGCGGTCTTTCCCGTCGCGGAGAACGTGCATCGCGACGGCATTCTCGCCGTCTCGCGCGTGCCGGGACCACATACGCGTCCGGCCTTGGCCGAACAAGCCGCGGTTCATGCGACCGATATCGCTACGCAGCTCGATTACGTGGGCGTGCTGTGCGTGGAGTTTTTCGTACTGACCGACGGGCGTTTGCTCGTTAACGAAATGGCGCCGCGCCCGCATAACTCGGGGCACTACACCATCGATGCATGCGTGACCGACCAGTTCGAACAACAAGTGCGCGCGCTCGCCAATTTGCCCCTGGGCGCGACGACGCTGCGCGGCGCGGCGGTCATGCTCAATTTATTAGGCGATGCGTGGTTCGACGCGTCAGGTCAGTTGCGCGAACCACGGTGGGCCGACGTGCTCGCCTTGCCCGGCGCGAAGCTGCATTTGTACGGCAAGACCGAACCACGCCGTGGACGCAAGATGGGCCATCTGACCTGCGTGGGTGCTACGCCCCACGAGGCTGAACATATCGCCGCCGCCGCCGCGCGCGCGCTGGGCGTGCCGCTGTAAATCGACGATGGCCGTGATCGTTCCCGCCGACGCGGCGCATATAAGCCTTGCCGTACGCGTGTTGCGCGAGGGGGGGGTGGTCGCGATGCCGACCGAGACCGTTTATGGTCTCGCGGCCGACGCGACCAACGACGACGCGGTTCGGCGGATCTTCACGACCAAGGGTCGGCCGGCCGATCATCCCGTCATCGTGCATATCGCTTCTTCGGCCGCCATCGACGATTGGGCGGTGGAGGTTCCGCCGGAGGCGCGGCGGCTGGCCCACGCGTTTTGGCCCGGTCCGTTGACCTTGGTGCTCAAACGCGCCGCGCATGTGAGCGATCTCATCACCGGCGGACAAGCGACGGTGGGCCTGCGTTGTCCCGCTCATCCAGTCGCGCAAGCCTTGCTCGCGGCCTTGGCCGAGCACCACCGTCCCTCTGGATTGGCCGCCCCGTCGGCCAATCCGTTTGGACGCATTAGCCCGACAAGCGCATGGCATGTGGCGGCCGATCATCCTGCGTCCGACCTACTCGTGTTGGACGGCGGTGAATGCGGGTTTGGCATCGAGTCGACGATTATCGATGCGTCGCGAATGGCGACCGATGGCCTCGTGCTGTTGCGGCCTGGTGCCTTGGACGTCGAGCCATTGGCCGCGAGCGCGGGCGCGCCCATTCATCGGCGCCTTGCCGCGCACGGCCAAGCGCCTCGCGTGTCGGGTGCCTTGGCTTCGCATTACGCGCCGCGTAAACCCTTGCGCTTGGTCAGGCCCGATGAACTCAAGGCCGTGTCGGAAAGCGATGCGGCGCGGTACGCGGTGCTTACCATCGCCACGGAATTACCCGCGCATCCATGGGCGTGGAGCATGCACGCCGAGAACGATCCTCATACGTATGCGCACGGTTTGTATGCATGGCTGCGCGCGATGGATGCGTCCACGGCATCTCAATTGCTGGTCGAGTGGCCGCCCGCGATGCCAGAATGGGACGCGGTACACGATCGATTACGACGAGCCGCCACCGCCTAAACCGCTTGCTTGATCGCGATGGGCGGCACCATCACCCCCAACAACGACCAGGAGAGACTGTGAACGGCAGCCCAAAGTACTTTGTCGCCGCATTGCTTGCGGCTTTGCTTACCGCATGCGGCGGTGGTGTTGGACAGTCGGACGACCGCGAGCTTAAAAGCGTCGTCTCGTTCGGGGATTCGCTAAGCGACGTTGGAACGTTCTCGCCCAACGCCGCGTCGGTCATGCCGCAAGGCGTGACGGCGAAGTTCACCACCAATGGCGTTGGACAAACGATTTGGGTCGAGAACATCGCGGCGCGCGTGGGCGCGGTCATGGTGCCGTATCAAACCGCGCTCACGCCGCCGTCGCCGTTGACGCCCACCGTAACGACACTTGGCGGCAATGGTTATGCGGTGGGTGGCGGAACCGCGTTCGCGACCACGACGACGCAAGTGGTGCCAAACGTCAATTACAAAATCACCGAGCAGGTCGACGACTTTCTCGCGCGCAACGGCAGTTTCCGCAACGACCAGTTGGTGTTGGTATGGATCGGCGGCAACGACATCGCCGCCGCCTTGCAAGCCGGCGCGGGTGCGACCGCGGTGGTGCAAGGCGCCGCGAGCACGACGATTCAGCAAATCGCGCGTATCGCGGCGGCGGGCGGGCGCTACATCATCGTGAATAACGCGCCCGATATCGGGAAGACGCCACGCATCGCCGCCGCCGGGTCCACGGCGGTCGCGGGCGCGCGCGCGCTCGCGCAAGCCTTCAACGCCGGACTCGCGGCGGGTATTCAAGCGTTGAACAACCCGAACATCGTGCTCGTGGACATCTTCGCGTTGTTCGACGACGCCGTGGCCAATCCCGCCCAATACGGCTTCACCAACGTAACCGCGCCAGGCTGCGCCGACGTGCTTGGGCCGAGCGTTCCGGCCAACGATCCACGGCAAGCGCAAAACCCGGTCAACAACAGCTTGTTTTGCACGACGAGCACCTTGGCCGCGCCGGAGGCGAACACGCGTTATCTGTTCGCGGACACCTTTCACCCATCGACCGGCGGACATCTCGCCGTCACCAACAAGGTCGTGCAAACCGCCGCCGGACGTGTGCCGGGTTTTTAAAAATGGTGAAGATCCGCACAGATCGTCGAAAGCCTAGGCGCATCTGAGAGTAAGTCGCATGACAAGCATTCGCACGGCGGTCATTCTGGTCCGCCGTGCTCGTCGTGCTTGCTTGCCATGCGTCGCCTTCTTGCGTTGAATGTTTTCGTTCTTTCGGCCGTGCTGCTCGCGGGCTGCGCCACCTTGACGAAGGAAAGCCGGCAGACCATCGACGTTCAGGTATTCGACAGCAACGGCCGCGCCGTCTCGGACGCGGCCTGCCGTCTCGATAACTGGAGCGAATCCTTATTCGGCAACTCGCCCTTGATCCGCGTCTCGGTCGAACGTTCGGGCAGCGATCTCGTTATCGAATGCCGCAAGCCGGGCTTGCTGCCCGCACGCGCGATCGCGGTATCGCGCGCGACGACGGGGCTCATCATGGCGATTCAACCCATCGCCACGACGGTGATCGATCATTTAACCGGCCGCATGTACGACTATCCGCATACCGTTCGTTTAGTCATTGGGCGCGAGCGGGTATTCGTGGAAGGGCGCGAGACGCCGGTCAGCGACGAGCCCTTGCCGATCGAAACACTCGCCGGTCAGCCTAAGTAGTAGGTGGCGTGGCGTGCCGCGCCAATATGGCGAGCGTGTCCGCGTCTTCGATTCCTTGGAAGTATTTATTCAATGCGTGATGAAACACGGAATTGCGTTCGGCAACGCGCGCGAAGAGCGTGATGCATGAGTGGAATTTCCGCGCGTCGATCGCGCCGAGCACCGACTCGGGGTTGACGTACCCATGCGCATTCATCGCCGCCACGCATTCGCGCAAGCGTGGGCCAAGCGTTGGATGATCGAGATACGCCCGCGCTTCGTCCAAGCCCGATAGGGCGAACCTCGCCGATCGAGAACTCGAACCCAAGCCATCGATTTGCGGCAGAACGTACCAAGCCCAATGCGTTTGCTTGCGTCCCGCGCGAAGCTCGGCGATGGCGTCGGCGTAATTGACCGCTTGCGCTTCGATAAAGCGGTTGAGATCGAACGGGTCTTGAGCGGTGGCTGGCATGGCAATGGGTTGGATGCGGTTTGTCGCGGCGGAGTTGGGTCTCGCGGATGACGCATGAATTCCGCGCGGCTTATACGCCTTGGTCTCGCGAACGCTTAACGCATCGTTCAAAAACGAAGGTTTACCTTGAGCGGCGGCGATACGACTTTGCAATAAGACGTGCAGCTTAACTTCCGACTCCACGCGCGGCACCCACGATTGCTCGATGTCGGGCGACGACTTAGCGTTATTTTTTTCAACGCGCACTAAATACCGCTCGCTTGCCTTGAACGTTCTAAAGCGGATGTCGCGCCGAATATCGGCCAAACCGGTGTCTCCGTTCGCAAACTTCAAGCGCAGCCGGTGGTGCAGTAATCGCTCGATGCGGTCGAGCAAGACGGGATCGCGAGATACGCGCAACGGTTTTTCGTCCGACCCGGTGGTTCCGCGAAGATGCCGCGCGATGGCTTCGTCGAATAGAAGTACGTCGGGTCGATTTGCGCACGGCAAGCAAGAAATTAATTTCGATATCAATGTCATCGGAAAAACTTCCACGCAAGCGGGTCGCGCTTGGCGAGGGTTGAATTATTCGCCGTCGATCATCCGGCGTAGGTTGTTCTTGAGCTGCTCGATTTCACGCTCGTCAAACTGTTTGAGCGCCGCGCTCTCGGCGGCCTTGGCCTTGCGCAATAAATCGCGCACCAGATCCTTGCCTTGCTCGGTCGTGTAGATCGTGGTTTGTCGTCGATCGATCTCGCCGGTTTGTCGTTGCACGAGACCGGCGTCCGACATGCGATCGATGATCTTCGTCACCGTGGGTTGTTTGGCGATCACGATGTCGGCGAGTTGACCGATCGTGAGTCCATCGCCGTCGGACAGCGTGGCCAACACACGCCACTCTGTCACCGATAACTTCTGACGTTCGATCTCTTTAATGAAGTCCGCGGAAATCGCATGGCTTGCTCGAACGAGCAGTGACGACAAGAAGTCGTCGACATAGCGAGTGCGTTTGCGGCTCATGATGGGTCGTGGTTTGGGCGTTCACACTACGTGATCGTCTGTGCTCGAATTCAAGCGAAAGCAGATGAAAACGAATGGAATTGCCGGGCCAGTATAGATGAATATTCATTCGTCGTGCCTCAACAACGAGGCTGTTGCGATTGAAATACATGGAAGGTGTTACAAGCGATAAGTACATTTCGTGATGCCGACACTCCCATGAATCGTTGGTTGACCAAGCTTTTGGCGCGTTTTAGCGGCTAAAAAACGGGTTGGGAGCGCTAGATGCGAGACCAAAGTAGGTGAATTCGCCGAGGAGCTTGTCCGCCGCCCCGATTCCGGACGACAAATCGTTGAGAAGCGGAAAAACCGGCCCGAAATAGGGGATTTCGGGTCGCGATACGCCGCTTTGTTAAGCCTTTACCAAGTTCTACAAACCAGCCGGCTTAATTGTTCTTTTTAATTGAATAAATGTTTTTAATAGAAAAGGAGTTGATCATGACGGCAATACCCGCAATTCCTGCCGGCGCCGAGCTCGCCACGCTTGGCGGCGGCTGTTTTTGGTGCTTGGAAGCGGTGTTCGACGAAATCGAAGGTGTGCTGTCGGTGGAGTCGGGTTACGCGGGCGGCGACATTCGCAATCCGAGTTATCGCGAGGTGTGCAATGGCGATACGGGCCATGCCGAAGTCATTCGCATCGTGTTCGATCCCAAGCGCGTGAGTTACGCCGATCTTCTCGCGGTGTTTTTCGCGATTCATGATCCGACCACGTTGAACCGGCAAGGCAACGACTTGGGAACGCAGTATCGGTCGGTCATCTTTTATCACTCGGATGAACAACGGCTGATCGCCGAACGCGTGATGCGCGAACAAGCCGCCGAGTGGCGTGATCCCATCGTCACGCAATTACAGCCAGTGCCCGAATACTTTCCCGCGGAGGACGAGCATCAGGAGTATTTCCGTTTGCATGGCACGCAGCCGTATTGCCGCATGGTCGTGGCGCCTAAGGTCGATAAATTCCGCAAGCTCTTCGCCGTGATGCGCAAGAAGGCGGCTTAGGAATTAGTGTTCGAGGCCGCGCGCGATGACTTCGGCCAACGCGACTAAGGAACGTGGCGCGGAACCCTCCGCTTTGTTGTTCACGATGATGTGAACCGGCTGGTGCGCGCGCAGGTACGTCACGGCCAAGTCGGCGATGCCTTGTCGCGTATGCGGATCGGGAACGACTAATCGTTTGAATGGCGCGAAGCGTTGTCGCGCTTCCTCGTAGGCCATGCCCGGCAAAAGGCTCCATCGAATAACTAATGGGCCGCGTGGCGTGTCGCCATCCAAGGCGGCTAATGCGCTGGCTTGTCGGGCAATGGGCGGCATGCGTGGATGCAAACCAATACCTAAACGCGCGTTGCCTTCGCGCAAGGCGGCGATCAAGCGCGGCGTAAGCAATTCGGTGTTGCGCAACTCAAGCGCATAGCAGGTCGATGGCGCGCCTAAGTCAGCGGGCGCGGGCAGGGCACTAAAAAACCGCGCGATGCGCTGCGTGAATTGCGCGGGCTGGGTGCAGATGCGAGCGAGCATGGACGCCGGCATCGGCGAGCATTGAAACAACAACACACCGGCCTTCTCGCCTAAGCCCTTCAAGCACGGTTCGATAAAACACGCGCGTGCATGCTCGGCATCGAGGAACCGTTCATTCGGACGCGAGCGGCCCTCGGCGTCGCGCGTCATGGCGTCGGTCACGATGCTTGGCGCCTTCACGAGAAAACGAAAGTCTTGATCGACCTGGCTCGCATAACGCCGGTACACCTCGGCCTCGATTGGCGCGTAAAACGTTCGATCGATGCCCACGCTTCTTAATAACGGATGACGCGAATACGCGGTCAGTCCTTCGCGGGCGAGTAAGGATTCGGTCGCGTGCGCATCCCATACCAATTGATGCCATCCCGGAAAGTTCCAAGACGACGTGCCTAAGTACAAGCGCGAAGGCATCGGCTTGTGGCCGGGCCACGTCAAGCCAGGCCGCGCGGGACCGAGAACGGGAGTGGGCGGCGAGAAGGCCTCGTCGTCCATGAACAGCGAAGGTTGCGGATCAATAGAACGCGTCTTTACGGAGCGAGCCGTTCGATGTTCCATCGTCCGTCCTTTAAGCGATAGACCAAGCGATCGTGTAATCGCGATGGCCGACCTTGCCAAAATTCCACTTCGTCGGGAACGACGCGAAAGCCCCCCCAATGCGGTGGACGTGGCGGCGTGTCGTTAAAGCGCGTGGCGAATTCACGTTCGCGTTGTTCCAAGAAGGCGCGACTGGGAATCACCGCGCTTTGCGGACTCGTCCACGCGCCGATGCGCGAGCTTAATGGCCGCGAAGCAAAGTAGCTATCCGATTCATGATCGGCCACGCGTTCAACACGTCCTTCCAATCGCACTTGCCGTTCCAATTCAACCCAATGAAATTGCAATGCCGCGTAAGGATGTGCAGCAAGTTCGCGGCCTTTGGCGGATTCGTAATTGGTATAAAAGACTAAGCCGCGCGCATCGATGTCCTTAACCAGCACGATGCGCGAGCGAGGACGGCCGCGCGCATCCACGGTCGCAAGCGTCATTGCGTTGGGTTCGGGAATCGCCGCGCGCAAGGCATCGTCGAACCAATGGCGAAATTGTTCGATGGGATCGGCCGCGACATGCGTTTCATCGAGCGTGGCGCGGGCGTAATCCTTGCGAAGGTCGGCAATATTCATAAGTGTGTTGTGAGTTGAAAGTACAAGGGCGCGAACCAATATCGCGAATTCTAGGGCTGGGCTAGGCCAGCCTAATCACTTATGTTGTGGAGGAAGGGATGCATTCAATGTCGGTTCGATCGTTCGTGGTCGTATTCATGGCGCTGCTGCTGTCGGGCTGCGGCTATAACGCCATTCAAACGCAAGACCAACAAGTCAAGGCCGCATGGGCCGAAGTGCTTAGTCAATACCAACGTCGCGCCGATCTCATTCCCAACATTGTCAACACCGTGAAGGGCGAAGCGAATTTCGAGCAGGAAACCTTAACGCGCGTTGTGGAAGCGCGTGCCTCCGTCGGTCGTATCTCGGTCACGCCCGAGACGCTTGATAACCCGCAAGCCTTCGCGCAGTTTCAAAAAGCGCAGGGCGAGTTGTCGAACGCCTTGCAACGCTTGTTGGTGGTGT
>DASTRU010000295.1:0-3042 GCA_035761045.1 Burkholderiaceae bacterium
TGCGGCTTGCGCTCGTCAAGGTCGTGGGCACCGTACGCTCGGGCGTGGACAGCGTGGCGACGGCGAGCGCGCAAATCGCGCAAGGTAATAGCGATTTGAGCAGCCGCACCGAACAACAAGCGTCGAGCTTGCAGCAAACCGCCTCGTCGATGGAAGAACTAACGAGCACCGTGAGCGCGAGCGCCGATAACGCGCGCGAGGCGAACGCGCTATCAAGCCGGGCGAAAGACGTCGCGATGCGTGGCGGGCAAGCCGTCACGCAAGTGGTCGCGACGATGGACGAGATTCAAGGCGCGAGCAGCAAGATCGCCGACATCATCGGCGTCATCGACGGCATCGCTTTTCAAACGAACATCTTGGCGCTCAATGCCGCGGTCGAGGCGGCGCGCGCTGGCGAGCAAGGGCGCGGTTTCGCGGTGGTGGCGGGCGAAGTGCGCTCGCTCGCGCAGCGCAGCGCGCAGGCCGCGAAGGAGATCAAGGCGCTGATTTCAGACTCGGTTAATAAAGTGCAGTCGGGCCACGCATTGGTCAGCGAAGCGGGCCGCACGATGAACGACATCGTCGAGCAGGTCGCGCGCGTGACGAGCGTGATCGCCGAGATCACCGCCGCCGCCGGCGAACAACGCGACGGCCTCGGGCAGATCAATCAAGCGGTGACTCAGCTCGATACCGCGACTCAACAAAACGCGGCGTTGGTGGAGGAGTCGGCGGCCGCCGCTGACAGCTTGCGCGCGCAAGCCACGCGCTTGTCGGATGCGGTGGCGGTGTTTCGATTGCCGGCGAACGCCCTAGCCTAGAGCGTTGCGTCCTTAAGCCACGCCCGCCGCGTGCGCTTGCTGGTCGGCGTGGTAGCTCGACCGGACCAGCGCGCCGACGGCCGCGTGCGTGAAGCCCATCGCGCTGGCTTCGCGTTCGAACATCGCGAAGATGTCGGGATGCACGTAGCGCAGCACCGGCAGGTGATGATTCGACGGCGCGAGGTATTGGCCGATCGTCAGCATGTCGATGTCGTGCGCGCGCATGTCGCGCATGACTTGCAAAATCTCGTCGTCCGTTTCGCCTAGGCCGACCATTAAACCGCTCTTGGTCGGCACGTTTGGAAAGCGTTGCTTGAAGTCTTGCAACAGCTTGAGCGAGTGCGCGTAGTCCGAGCCCGGCCGCGCTTGCTTGTATAGGCGCGGCACGGTTTCGAGGTTGTGATTCATCACGTCGGGCAGACCATCGGCGCCAGCGGCCGAGAACACGTCGAGCGCGCGTTCGAGCCGGCCGCGAAAGTCGGGCACCAAGACCTCGATTTGCGTAAGCGGCGAAAGCTCGCGCGTGGCCTTGATGCAATCGACGAAATGTTGAGCGCCGCCGTCGCGCAAATCGTCGCGATCGACGCTCGTGATCACCACGTAACGCAGCTTCAGTTCGGCGATCGTCTTGGCAAGCCGACGCGGTTCATCGACATCGAGCGGATCGGGTCGGCCATGGCCCACGTCGCAAAACGGGCAACGGCGCGTGCATTTGTCGCCCATGATCATGAAGGTGGCGGTGCCCTTGCCGAAGCATTCACCGATGTTCGGGCACGACGCTTCCTCGCACACGGTGACGAGCTTGTTCGCGCGCAGGATGTCCTTGATCTCGTAAAACCGCGACGACGCCGAGCCGGCTTTCACGCGAATCCACTCGGGCTTGCGCAAGGTTTCGTGCGGCACGATCTTGATCGGAATGCGCGCGGTCTTGGCTTGCGATTTTTGCTTGGCGGTCGCGTCGTATTCGGACCGGTCTTGGGCTTCGCGGATGACGTTGTCGGGTGGGGTCATGGTGTGGAGAGCGTGAGCTGCGCGATCAGGTGGGACGCGAGTTCATCCGCGATCGCAGAAGGTGTTGCGAGGACGCGACATGATGCCATATCAGTCGCTTCTAAACCGGGGTATCCGCACGGGTCGATGCGGCGAAACGGCTCGAGATCCATCGCGACGTTGAGCGCCACGCCGTGGTAGGTGCAGCCGTTGCGCACCTTGAGTCCGAGCGCGGCGATCTTGCGGGCGTCGGCCAAGGCGAGCGTGTCGTTCGCGACTTCGCCGTCGCGGCGCACGTACACGCCCGGCGCGCCCTGAACGCGCGAGGCGGCGATGCCATGCGCCGCGAGTAGATCAATCACCGCTTGCTCGATGCGTCGCACCGCTTCCTTTACGTACAAGCCACGCCGACGCAGATCGATCAATGGATACGCGATGACTTGCCCCGGCCCGTGATACGTGACTTGCCCGCCGCGATCGGTGGGTTCGACCGGAATATCGCCAGGCGCGAGCACGTGTTCGTGGCGCGCGGCTTGGCCGAGCGTGAAGACGGGCGGATGTTCGACGAGCCACAGCTCGTCGGGCGTATTGGCATCGCGCTCGGCGGTGAAGCGTTGCATCGCCTGTACGGTGGGTGCGTAGTCGGCGCGCCCCAAGCGTTGGATGACGAAGTCGGACGCCATCGGCCCTACAGCACGACCGACACCAGCGGATGTCCCGACAGCGCGGTGTACAGCGCGTCGAGCTGCTCGCGGCTGGTCGCGCGGATGGTCGCGGTCAACGCCAAGTAATTGCCTTGACGGGACGGCCGCGTCTCGAGAGTGGACTCGTCCCAATCCGGCGCATGTTGCTTCACGAGCGCCGAGACCGCCTCGACGAACCCAGGCCCGCGCTTGCCCATGATCTTGATGGGAAAGTCGGTTGGATATTCGATTAGCGATTCGAGTGGTGAGGTCATGTCGATGATTTGCGCCGTTGATACGCGGCGAAAAGCTTATGAAATACCGGCCCCGGCACGCCGGCGCCAACGGGCTTGCCATCGAACGAGGTGATCGCCAGTACTTCGCGGCTCGCGGAAGTGACGAGCAATTCGTCGGCGGCCGTGACTTCGGCCCGCGTGATCGGTCGCATCGCGAATGGAACGCCTTCCTCGCCCGCGAGTTCCTCCAAGAAGCGCACGCGCACGCCTTCGAGCATGCGGCGGTCAACTGGCGGCGATAACAGCGTGCCGTCCTTCACCACCCAAATATTGGCG
>DASTRU010000296.1:0-10502 GCA_035761045.1 Burkholderiaceae bacterium
AAGGATGTGGCTGTTAGCTTTAATGCAACGATCGGGAGCATGCGTAAATGGCTCGCGAATTACTCCAAAGACACGGAACAATCAAACGTCAAACAAAAATCCCGCACACCAACTTCGCCGTTCATAGAGGAAGTAAGTACGCTTGTAAGCGAGCCGTTGGATGCGATATCAGAGGATGATCAAGGTCAAGGCACGTCCTATTTGAGTGCGATAAAACCGCCGAAACGCGAATCCGCTCCAAAATTGAAATCACCCGAGTTGCAAGCCGCGTGGGAGGTTTTGAACGACACGAAACGGTTGCCCGAAGCCGCGACAAAATTGCTACCACAGCTATGGCTGCAATGCGTTCTTCTTGGAAATCCTCTTTCGGAGAGCGCCCAAGACCGTATTAAATTGCTGCTAATTAAACGAATTGGGAATTTGGCTTTGCGCTTAAACCCAATGCGAGACGCACCGGCAACCGTCACTAGAGCGAATGACACTTCATCTTCTAAAGCACTGAATAAACAATGGGCATTACAAACTGCTCACGCGGTTCTTAATGAGAAGATGGAACTAAAAGAAAACGACAGTTTTATTTTTTCGAAAGAGATTAGGAACTCCTATGAACGCCACTTAAATTACATCGTCAAGGAGATTCGTGTGGACGGATCGCCTGTTACTCTGTCCGAAGACGACTATGCGAGGTACGAAGGCCTACTCGATGAACGCGTATGGCTAGACCTGTGTGTGATGCGCGGTTTTCCTCGAGAAGAGATAGACGCAAAGGTTGGAGATTTTCACCAGCCGCTTCAAAAAATTCTTAAGGCAGCCACGCGACCGCGAGTAAGCGATACGGGACAAGCCGATCGTCGTCAGGCTCTACAAATTGTCTCTGAAACCGATAGAGCATCAACTGTTTCCGATTTAGCGGTCCGGAACCCGCGACGCCAATTATCCGGAACGGCAGCCACTGGACAGCAAGTCACCGAAGCGGTTGAGACGATCAAGAGATTACAAAGCACCTTTGGAAAATCTTTCGCAACGTACGGGTGGATGCAGGGCGATCAATATCAACGATTGATTGACTCTCTGCAAACCTTATCGAAACCTCCAGCTCAAGACTCGGATCAGTTCTCGTTCAACGGCATTAAATTTTCCGTTGCAGAAATCAAGGCTTTGCTTAAACCCCTTATCGATAACACGGCCGATATCAGGGAACGTCATGCAACTGCTAAGCAACGGCAAATCGGGGAACCGCCCACGACGGAGCAATTAAGGCTTAACGCTGAGTTTGGTCAAAAAGCTTTGGCCGAGTTGGTAGGACCGGTCGACGACAATATTCATTTGACGCTTGCGTCCATTAAGCAATCAATCAGCGAGCTGCTCGAACGCTCGGAGAACTCAGGACTATCGGGCTCACCTTCTGCGGACAAAACGTTTCAATCCACGCTGAAAGATGCGTGGGAGATTCTAAGCACGCCTGACCTTTCCAAAAACACGAAGATTGCGCAAACGTTGCCGATGGTCTGGTCTTATGCCTCACGCCAACAAGATTCTGCGGTTGCATCGAGACTTAAATTGACGCTTATAAGAGAGCTTGCGTTTATGGCGCGCGATGCTCGTGGCATCAACACGACCGCAAACTCCACGCCGGGTCGTTCTTTGAACGAACAGGACTGGGAGGTGCGTTTGATTAATGCATTGGTGAATCAAGCCGACGTCGTTCCTCGTCTTGATCCGTATCGACTGCAAAAACCTTTTATCGACAATATTTCGGAAAAAGTTCGTCAAATTCATGACTCCATTCGTACTCAATTGCAAACCGCTATTCGCTTGCAAAGAAGTCGAAATTCCACGATTGAACCCAAAGAGCTAGAAAAGATAAACGCAAGCTACCAAAGCTTGTTCCGACAAGAGGTTCTATTGAAGGTAGGTATATGTGGCGGCGCAAGCGCGGCTCAATTACAGCTTCACATCGACCATGTGTTAGCGAATTTTGATCAGGAACCCACGGCGTATACGCCGCCAAACGCTCAGGCCGCCGACCCTGATTATTCGTTGAAACCGAAGGCCCCTATCACTCTTGAACAAGTGGTATACGCGTTTAACGTCCAAGGCGCCGGCGCGCTAACAGGATTAAAAGAAGATCAACGCATTGAGTTGGCAAGGATGGCGGTGAACATCGCCGATGGCAAAGACCCACAACGCACTAGCATGGAAGACCGCATGGTGGCGGCCGAGATGGCCGTACATCTTTTAAAACCAGCGGACGAAGCCCAGAAGAGAATGCCCGCTGATACCGCCTTGGTGCCGCACGGCACTCGTCTGCGGTTTGCCAAGGAGATTCTCAATTACCACCTCGGCAAACGAATGGGCGACGAGGTTTTAAACGGCGGGGACTATACGAAGTTGATCAATGGCTTGGTGCTTCTTGCTCAAGTCGGTCCGGGTGAATATCGCAAGGATTTACTTGCGCTTATCAATCAGGTTTCTGCAAACACGCAGGAAATTCGCGATCGCATGGCGGCGAATGGCGCGGAATATTTGGGCGATGGTTTTTACTGGACACCACAGCCTAAGAAGACCAACTCCGATGGCCGCCAGATGAACGCGGACTTCATCGTTGAGAACATGGAGAAGGTATCTCCCCGGTCGCTTAACAGCCTACGATCGACGACCTCGCAAATTAAGGGGTGGATCGATAAGGAGATCGTGAAACTTGATAAACAAGGTGACTGGGATCTTCGAGTGCAGTTGGGCAGCCGCCGCCTTACCCTACTGGGGGCAAGGACTAGCTTGGACACCAACAATGCACTTAAGAACAGCGAGGTACGTCGTTATTTGGATGCGGCATGGCGGTATTGCGATGCTCAAAAAGACAAAGAGCTTCGCTCGACGTTGAAGTTTTCGTTAATAAATGCGTTAGCGACGTTAAGGCAAGAAAAGCAACTCATCTCATGGTTGGTGCGCTTGCCCGAAACGGTCATGGGAAATTTACCGAACGGAAAACAAGTCGATCCGTACACGCCCGCTAAACCGTTTATTAAGAACATCGATGCCAAGGTTCGCGAGATTAGTAAGGCGTTGCTGAAGGAGCATGACGCGTTGCTCGTGGCGCAGGAACCGTCAAAGCCGAACCAAATCGCGCAGTACTTCGCCAACGAACTTTGGATGCAACTTACCGTGCTGGGCGGCGTGCCTAAGTCGACGTTGAAACCGTACATCGACCAGTTCGCGAAGGAAGTGGGTGCGAGTGAGGACGTCGAGTTCGAGCCGCAAGCCAACGCGGATTTCGCGCTTCGAGTTTTGGGGCCGATAAGCCGGAGAGTATTTCAAGAGGAGATAACGGTCCCGCCTCCGCGAGTAACGGTGCGTCAGCCAGCGGACGGGCAGGCGAATCAACAGGGTGACCAAACGGTAGATCGACCGGTGGATCAACAGGGTGACCAGAACGTAGATCAACCGGTGGATCAACAAGGCGACCAGAACGTAGATCAACCGGTGGATCAACAAGGTGACCAGAACGTAGATCAACCGGTGGATCAACAAGGTGACCAGAACGTAGATCAACCGGTGGATCAACAAGGCGACCAGAACGTAGATCAACCGGTGAATCAACAAGGTGACCAGAACGTAGATCAACCGGTGGATCAACAAGGTGACCAAAACGTAGATCGACCCGTAGATCAACAGGCCGACCAGAACGTAGACCTCGTGGCAAATCAGCAAGCCGACTTGGAAGCGAACCAGCAGAGAGCAGCCCTACCCCAGCCCGAGATTCAACTAGCGCCACTTTCCGATGATCAAATTCGCACGCAACAAGTCGACCGACTAAGAGAAGCAATTAACAACGTTGAGCCCGACAACTTGGACGCGCTTAAGAACGCCGCGAGGAGGGAGCTCGTGAACGAATTAGTTTTCGATGGCGGTACGCCGCTGCATTACGCGGTGAATCGAAGAAAAACCGAAGCCGTGGGCGCGTTGTTGGAGATACCGGGCGTTTTGGCGAACAAGCAGTCAACGGAGGGCGAAACCGTCTTGAACGCCGCGGTGAGAACACGCAACGCGGAACTCGTACGGCAACTGTTGAATGCCGCCGCCATCTCGCCGAACGCGATGGACGCGGATGGCAGAACCGCGCTACATGTGGCGGCAAGCTTGGGAGACGCGGAAATCGTTCGGATGTTGGTTAACGACAAGCGCGTTAAATTGAATTTTCAAACGCCCATTGAGAAGAAAACGGCGTTGCACATCGCCATATCGCACGGACATCGGGAAGTGGTGAGGCTGCTGGCCAACGCGCGGAATACGAAGGCCAACATTAAGGACAACCAGGGATTTACGGCGATCGATCTTGCCGCGCGAAGCAATGATCCGAAGATGATGGGCGCGTTCTCGCCCACGCAGCTTTTGGGGGCATTTCCAAAAGTGGTTCGATCCTTATTTCGTACTAGGGCAAGCGCATAACGCGGCGCGTCGAAGAGAGGCTGGCCTTGCTCTCTTCGGCGAAAACCGCGCCACTCGCGCAAGCGCGATCAATACGGCCGGTGCAAATCCACCGGCTTGGCCTTGACCTTGCGTAAACGCAGGTTCAACAGTTCGACGATGACGGAGAACGCCATCGCGAAGTAGATATAGCCCTTGGGAATGTCGCGGTCGAGTCCTTGCGCGATCAATGCGACGCCGATGAGCACGAGGAAGCTCAACGCGAGCATCTTGATCGTGGGATGGGCGCTCACGAAACGGCTGATCGGGCCGGAGAACACCACCATCACCACGGTGGCGATGACGACCGCCGCGATCATGACTTCGATGTGCGGCACCATGCCCACGGCGGTGATGACCGAGTCGAGCGAGAACACGATGTCGAGCAGCATGATCTGCACGATCACGCTCGTGAACGACGCGGCCACGCGCGTGCCCGCCGCGCCCTCCTCGCCTTCGAGGCTTTGATGCACCTCGTGCGTCGACTTAGCAATTAAGAACAGCCCGCCAAGCAACAAGACTAAGTCGCGGCCGGAAATCTCCTCGCCGAATACGGTGAACAACGGCGCGGTCAGACCAATCACCCAACTCAGCGAGAACAACAACGCGAGGCGCATGAGCATGGCCAGCGCGAGACCGAGCTTGCGCGCTTTCTCGCGTTGGTCGGGTGGCAGCTTGTCGGCCAGGATCGAGATGAAGATGACGTTGTCGATACCAAGAACGATTTCAAGCGCGGCAAGCGTCGCGAGCGCGATCCATGCTTGCGGGTCGGCGAGCAATTCGGTCATGAAGAAGGTCTCCGTGAAGTGGATGTTGGGATTGAATGTGGCGTGGATTCTAGGGGGGATCGGTGGGTGGCGATGGATGAGGCTTTATCGCGTCGCCTACCAACCCCACGACCTCAAAGCCCGCTTCGGCGGGCTTTCACACGCTTAGGTTTCCGGATTGGTCGACGATCGCTGCGTGGTGCGCGCCAAGGCGGCGAGCGCGCGATACGGCTTGGGGAACCAGGCCCAATGGTCGTCGCACCAGACAAGGCCGTCGTAGGCTTGCGCGGCAGATTGGCCGAATTTGGCGTACTTCCAGCAGGCCCAAACGCGATGCGGTTGGAGGCAATGCGCGATGGCGCGATAGCCGCCCGGAAACGGGCGCGAGAGCGCGTTGTCGCGCGTGAGCATGCCGGCCGGGGCGAGGTAGATGTGGCCGGCGCAGGTGCTGTTTTCCGGCGCGTCGAGCACTAGTTGCTGGCTGTTCCACCAAGCGTTGTAGGTCTCGCGCGCGAGGGCGACGGCTTCGGGTTCGAAAACCTTGGCGTAGTCCTCGTCGCTTGGGCGCAGCGCGTTCAGTCGCGCGGCGTAGTCGGGTTCTTGGCTGCTTTGCGCGAGCGCGTCCAAGGGTTCGACCAAGGTGGCGCCGATCGCTTCGACCCACACGAGCGCGGCGGCGCGCGCGGCCTCGTCGGCGTTGCCCTGATTGGTGGGCGTGGCGGTGGCTTGCGCGGGCGCGTGCGCGATCGCGCCGGCTTCGACGCGCGGCGCTTCGCCGGCGGGCTCGGGCATGGGTTGGGCGAGCAAGGCGGCGTATTCGGCGCGACGCGCGCGCAGCCGCTCGCGTTCGTTGGCGAGCAAGCCGGCGGCGGCGTCGCGCGCGAAGGCGGCGTCCAAGGCGTCGAGCGCTTCTTGCGCATGCATGCGCGCGTTGGCGTCGGTGAAGCGGCCGGCCAAATTCAGCCGCGCTTGTCGCGCATGGCGATCGGACACGCGCATGAGCGTGCGCGTGTCGAGCAAGGCGGGGCCGTGTTCGTCGAGAACGAAGCGCGCCGTGAGGGTCGGACCCTCGGCGCTCCAGCGGCCGGCGTGCACGGCGATGACATCGTCGCCGCGCGATTCAAGTTCGTGGGTGCGCCCGGCGCGTTCCACGCCAATCGCGTCGAGCCACCAGCGAATTTCATCGGCCGACCGCGCGCTGCGTTCGGACAGCGTGACGACGTTAAGCCCCACCGGCGGGCGTACCGCGCTGGGCGCGACGAGGTCATCGGGCAGATAAGGGCTTTGGGTTTGCACGACGAGGCCGTGATCGGTCGCCCAGGCGCATACGGCCGCCAAGGCGAGCGGAAACCGCCCGGCGACCAAGGTTTCCATGTCGGGCTGCGACCAGTACTCGTGAAAGGCCGCGACCGCGCGTTCGATGCGCGGCGTCCAATCCCCCACCGCGCCAGTGGCGAGCGCTTCGATGGCGTCGAGCACTGGACGGTCGGTGGCGTCGAGTCCCGCTGGGTCGAGCGCGGACGGCGCGAACAACGCGGCGCGCGCGGCGCAGGCGAAGGCGGCGGCTTCGGGTTCGCCACGCAGCAAGGCGCACCAGGCGCGCAGCATCGGCTCCCACATCGGATGATCCTCGGCGGCGGGGTCGGAGCGCGGCGTGACGGCGGCGTCCAAGTCGGCCAGCACTTCCAGCGCGCCGTGATCGCGCGCGAGGCAGGCGGCGGCGAGTGCGTCGAGCCGTTCGGACATCGACAGCGGCGCGGCGCCGGCGGGTATGCCCATGTCGGCCTGATACGTCCGTAGCCGCACGATATGCACGACCGCCGGCACGACCCGCGCGCCCACGTCGATCGCGCAGCCCCAGGCGCTGGCTTCGCGCGCCGCGTCCATCGCGGTGGCGGCGTCGCCGAGCGCGACGGCGAACCGCAACCGGTCAAGCGCGAGGCCGAGCATGGAGCGCGCATGCTCGGCGCGCGGTGGGAGTTCGAGCACGCGCGCGCGGCGCTCGTCGGTATGGCGAAGACGATGCGTCTCGGCGGCGATCCGCTCGGACGACAGGGCACGAAATTCGAGAACGTTCTGCATGGAGGAGGCCTCGTACTCGACATGGTGGACGGCATATCGAGCATTGTTTTATTTACCGGACCGCTCGATTGGGTGCTGCGAGACCGTAAACGGTCCGCGGCCGCCAGTATCGTCGAATGGCTGCCGTACGACTACGTAATCGATGTTCGGCGGCGAGCGATCGAGGGCTTCGATGATGCGGTCGCCCAGCCGGCGCATCTCGGCGTTGCCGCTTTCTTGCATGTCCAGCGCTAGGCTGCGCAGGTATTCGGGCGAGCCTTGTTCGGCCATGACGGCGCGGCCCTCGCGGGTGGCGCGCCGTTCGCCGAGTTCGGACGTGCCGCCCTTGCATTCGATGACGGTGATGCGGCCATTGTTCGGCGCTTCGTGAATCAGGTCGGG
This sequence comes from Burkholderiaceae bacterium, assembly GCA_035761045.1. Taxonomy (GTDB): domain Bacteria; phylum Pseudomonadota; class Gammaproteobacteria; order Burkholderiales; family Burkholderiaceae_E; genus DASTRU01. The sequence goes on from DASTRU010000296.1 coordinate 7,698, forward strand.
CACGCCGGCGCCCCGCCCTTCGGTGAGCGTGCCCGTACTGCCAAAGCGTTCGCTCGCGAACTGGCGGCCGGCGGCCACGCCCAAGGCTTCGGATACGTCGTTGATACGCGCGGTGAGTTCGTTGACCTCGGCCTTGGCCGCCGTGCGCTGCGCTTCGGTCTTGGCGGTGTCCATGCGGCGGCGGGCGTCTTGCCGGTCGTCGATGAGTTGGCGGCGACGCGCTTCGGCGGCCGGCACCGGCAAGGGTTGCTCGACGAGCTGGCCGTTGGCGTCGCGCACGCGCACGTTGATGTCGAGCGTATCGGGCAAGCGGCGGGTCGCGCCGGGCGCGGGAGCCACGTCGACGCCGGGCGCGATGGGCACGCGTTCCAGGTCGCGCAGCGATTGCACGCGGCCGGTGCTTTCGCTGACGAAGCCGCCCGCGCGCCAGGCCGCGAACACCACGCCTTCGACGTGCTCGGGGTTGTGCCCGATCGCGCCGCGCGCGGTGGACGGGTTTAAGTCGTAATACGCCTGCTTGAAGGCGTGCCACGACTGGAATTGCGGCGAGTCGCCATACATCTGCGTGATGAGGCGAACTTGCGTGGGGTTGCCCGGATAGTCGGGGTCGCTACGCAGGCGCGGCGCGATCGCGAACATCGGGTCGTCGGCGCGGGCGGCGAGCGCGGCTTCCACCGTCGCGCCCGGCGCGCGAAACGCGATGCGCTCGGCACGCGAGGCGGCGTTGTCCAACGCGGCGGCGCGACGTTCGAGCGCGGCGATTTCGCGGCGCACTTGCACTTCTTCCGGCGTGCGCTTGAGCACGCCGGGGCCGACTTCCTTGCGCGTGCTAGCCGCCGCTTGCAATCGCTCTTGCGCTTGCGAAATCTCCGCGCGGACGTTGCTTGCCTCGTCGCGCAACAAGCCCGCGCGTTGACGCGCGAATTGGCGTTGCATGGCGTCGTCGGCCAGGGTGCGAGCGACCGGGTCGTTGCCGATGATGCGCGCGAGTTCGGCGCGGGCTTGGGCGCGCGCGGTGGCGTCGGCGCCGCCTGTCAAGCCCGCTTCGTGCAAGCGCATGCCGGCGATTTCGGTGAGTTCGGCGGCCAAGCGCGTATCGCCCATTTCTTGCGCGCGACGGATTTGGCGCGCGAGCAGCGGAATGTCTTCGAGCGTGCCGGTGCGCGGGCGAAGCAGCGGGTTGTCGCGAGCGAGCGCGCGGATCGCGTCGAGCCGGGCGACCGACTCGGCGCTCAAGCCGGTGCTCGCGAGTTGCGACCGAGCGTCGGCCGCGCGGCCATGCACGAGACCGAGGGCGGCGGCTTGCGACTCGGCGTCGTGCCGCAAGCGCGCGAGCGTGGGCGCGTCGGCGCCAGCGGCCTCGGCGGCGGCCAAGCGCGCGACGGCGGTGTCCAGATCGGCCATGCGTTGCCGGTCGCGCGGCGAGAGCACGGTGCCGGGTTCGGGCACGAGGCCGGGGCGCAGCGCATCGTTGTCGCCAGGCCGCGTGAATTGCGCGCGCATGCGGTCGAGCGCGCGCGCGGCGACCGAGTCGTCCTCGAATTGCGAACGCGCGAGCGCGGCGCGGCGGTCGGTGGCGGCGTCGGTGTCGAGCAGGCCCAGGCGGCTCGCGCGGTCGGCGAGCTCACGCGTGAGGCGGAAGATTTCTTGCGCGTCGCCGCGCGCGTGCGCGTCGGCCAGGCGGTGGGCGGTTTCGTCGAATTCGGCCAGGCGGCGACGATCGCCGGGGCTTAAATGCGTGTCGTCGGTGATCGGGCGGGCCGGGTGCAAGGCGTCGTCCGCGCCCGGCGTGCGCGCGCGGGTGCGCGCGTCGTCGAGCTCGCCGCGCGCTGGGTGGCCTTCGGGAATCGCCTCGCGCACGCGGGCCATGCGTGGATCGGCCGCGTCGGCGTGCAGCAGGCCGAGATGGCCGGCGAGGCTGTCCATGTCGCGCTGCAGGCGGGCGACTTGCGCGACATCGCCTTGCGCGTGCGCGGCGCGCAGCGCTTCGCCGAGCACTTGCATTTCGGCGAGGCGGCCACGGTCGTGAGCGCTGAGCGGCGCGTCGGGGTTCGCGCCGACCCGCGCTTGCAGCACGTCGCCCGCGCCCACGCGGTCGGCCGGCAAGCCGTGAAAGCGCAATTCCTCGAGTTCGTGCGCGAGCGCGCGGGCGTGCGTGCTTTCGCGCGCGCGTGGCGAGAGCGTGACGACCCAATCGTCGCCCGCCGCGCCACGCGCGAAGTTGGCGACGTTGTTGCCTTCGGTCTCGCCGACCACCACGCGCACGCTCACGCGTTCGCCGTCGGCGCGTTCGAGCACCAGGCGGCGGCCGCCGTCGGGATGCGGTTCGTCGCTAATCACGCGGCCCTTGAGCGGACCGCCCTCGCCGGTGACTTGGCCCAAGGCGCGGTTGATCGCGGCGGGTTCGTCGACGATGACCCGTTGCGGCGCGAGTTGCATTTCCGAGCCCGCGATGCGCGCGGCCGCGCCTTCCACCGCGAGTTGCTGCGCGCGTTGCGCTTCGGCCTCGGCGGCGCGCGGGCGGCCGGTAAGTTCTTCGATGTCCGACGGACGCGGCCGGCCGGGCGCGGCTTCTTCCTCGCCAGGCGCGGCGGCGCGACGAGCGGCGGGCAAGTCTGCTTCCGGCGCCTCGCCGCGCGGCGTCGGGCGAGTTTCGGTCTCCGCCGCGGGCAGACGGCGCGCGCCGAGGGCCGAGGCGTCGGGCGCGGCCGGCGCGGCCACGGCGGGCGCCGACGCCGCCTCGGCTTGCGCATGCACGCCCCGGCGCATGAGTTCGCTTTCGGCGGCGATCTGCCGCATGCGTTC
>DASTRU010000297.1:0-9741 GCA_035761045.1 Burkholderiaceae bacterium
AGGTGAGCAGGGGGCGACGAATGGTTTGTTTTCAAACTACTGGCGCGAGCCGGACGATGAGCCCCAAGTGGGCGTCACGATCAATGGCACGAGATGGCCGACCGCGGAACACGCGTTTCAAGCCGAAAAATTTAATCCGGATAAAGCATTTGTCGACGGCTCGGTTGACCATAAGAACGAGGCGAGAACGCGAATGCTCACGGCGAGCGCCGATGAAGCCAGGCAATTTGGAATGGGCAGAAATTTGGATGGCCTCCATCTAACGTTCACTCCTCAAAACCGAGCGAATTGGGGGCGAGCGAGAGTCGAGGTCATGTACAACACCGTCTTCGCGAAATTCACTCAAAACGAGGAATTGGCTAGAGCGCTGCGCTCTACCGACGGCTGTGACTTGGTTGAATTCATGCCTCCTGAAAGACGCGTTCCAGACGTCTTTTGGGGCGCGGTTGAGAAAAAAGACGGCTCGACAAGAGGCCTCAATATGTTGGGGCGGATATTGATGCAGGTACGAAACGACATCGGTGCGGGGCGCAACTCCATCGATCCCGCGGCGCTCGCGACACTTCAAGCGCTTGCGGGCGACATTGGTGACATACGCGACCCCAATAGCGCATCGCATAAAAAGGCGTGCGAGACGGTGTGGACGTAACCGCGCTTAACCCGTCGTGGCTTCTTCGTCGGCACATGGGTTGATATGCGTGATCACGCGCTCGCCATGCCGAGTGGTCTCGAAATCCACCCGCGTGGTGGATACGGGCAACGCCACATCGTGTTGGTGAAGCGATACCGTGGTGCCCATGGGACGGTCGTGTTGAATATAAAAGCGCCCACTTTTCAGTGGCGGTAGCGCGGCGAGTTGTTCGGCCGCCTCGATCGACGCCGAAAGTAAGTGGTACATCGAGTAGTACGACGAAGCGCGCGTGCTGGCCGCCTGCATCGTGCGCCCCAATCCGTTGACGAACACACCTAAGCCCACGCGGTTAAGCAGCTCCTCGTCACGCACCGCGACGTGCCGATCCACCGCGCGCTCAAACGCGATGTGAGCGACGTGCGGCTTCACGAAGTCGTGATACACCTGCTCGACCACGTGGTTGCGTGCATCTAGTTCGTCGTTATTGGCTTGAATAAGCTCGTCGAGTTCACCCACGTGCGCCACCAGCGTTTCAAGCTCGCGCACGACGGGGTAATGCGCTTGTTCAATGTCTTCGGTTTCTTGTTGGCGTTGCTCGTGTCGTGTCTGGATGTCGCGCTGTAAGTCTTGCAGCCTGTTGTTCCATTGAATGTAACGCGGATCTTGTTCGAGACGTTGTTGTTCGGACGCAAGTGCCGCTTGTTGTTTGTCGAGATTGGCGCGTTCCTTGTCTAACCGGCCTTGAGCGACGTTAAAGGCCGTCAGCGCCGTCTGACGTTGTGAGTTGAGCTGCGAATGCTCGGTGAGCTTGTCGTGTTCTTGTGTTTTCAATACGTTCAAATTCTCCAGTACCAATTGGCGGTTTGTCGTGAACTGCTCAAGCGTCCTGCGAAGTTGCTGCTCTCTCTCTTCCAAGCGGGCGGCAAGCGTTTCACTTTCGTTAATGAGATCGGCCTTTGGTTTTTTAACCGCTTCTTGAAACGCACTTACGTCGGCGTCCTTAAGACCTGATGTGAGAGTCGGACGTTGTAAAGCGTTAGCAAATTTTTTAAAGGGCGCGGAGTTAAGAAGTTGATTAACCTCTTTAGGTATTTCCTTATTTAACTGGTTACGTAAGTGAACCAGTTGATGAGTGCTAAAGGTCTTGTTTCGAATTTGGTTGGCGAATGTACATGCCACGAAAAGAACCGCGCCTATGCCCAACACGCCTAATGTGAAATGCGAGATCGCAGCCGTCGAATGTGCTCTAGAGTGTGGTTGAACGGGGGGCGCAAAATGGTTATCCGCTAAGTTTTCGAGAAAATTCTCGGTCAATTGAATAATTTTTTGGAAGTAGTTTTGAAACGACTTATCGCCGGACCATTGTCGAAACTGGTCACTGTTCCTGTGAATAAAACTGGTGATCAAACCCGTCTTGAACTTCAGGGATTCGGAATTAAGACGTTCCTTGTCGTTTTTGGCCGAGTTGATGAGGGTTGGAAAGTAGTAGCGCAGGTCTTCCCTCATGGCGACCAACATTGTTCTTAAAAAAGCAAACTTGTTGTCTTGAACGAAAACCTTATCCAACTCGTTTAATTGATGCTCGTATTTTTCCCAGGCGACACTCATCGGCTCGACTGGTTTGGGTTTAACGGCATTCGCGAGTCGGCCCATGCAATAACTCGCGCCTACTATCGTGAAAGCCAACATAAGAAAGTTCACAAACTCCGACCTATGTTTTTGGTGATTCGCAATTACGTTGTCGATTACGGTTTTATAAACCCCCTGGAGCTTGTCGCAATACGCCGTAACGTGTGCGGTGTTCGACGATTTGGCGAGTACGTGACGAACTTGCTCGAATGTTTTATCAGTAATAGCGGCTTCCACGCCGGCTTGCTCCACGAGTGCCGCGAGTTTGCGCGCGAATGCGGGTGAAACCCCAGCCCTTGTTGAAAGCGCGTGGGGTAACGATCGTAACCAATTGGGGATATCGCGCAGGGCCGTTTGAAGCTCGGTGAGCTTCCCTTCTATATCGCTAATCGCATTCAAATGCTCGTTCGTTTGCGCCACGCTGTTATCGATCTCTTGAAATCTACTTTTCAAGGGCGCGAGTTGACTGCTGATGAGCGCAAGCTCGGTTTGGCTATTTTGTAAACGCGCTTCAAACGTTAGATGCTGATGTTGAGCGGCATCTAACTCGCTTTGCGCGGAGTCAATCTTCGCGTGGGCCGACTCAACAGCGTGTCGCGTGGTCTCGATCTTGGCTTGCGCGTTTCGTTCAAGCGGTGCCATGCGTGCTTTAGTGATTTCAATCGTCCGCTCAAGTTCACGCACTTGCGAATCGACTTGGTGTGTGAGCTGTTCCTTGCGACGCCCTAGTGCGTTGAGTTCCGCCTCCAACGCATGCATCCGATCAAGCGCCTGCGTTTTCTGTTCGATTGCTTCATGACGTTGAAGCACCGTGCCTTCAAGCTCGCGCAATGCGTTGAGTGCGTGGATTCGGCGTTGCCGCAGCGCGGGTGACTCGGTATGAACACAAGTTAACGCATGCGCGGTTGAAGTATTCGCCTCGATGAGACGCTGGTCGTTAGAGATGACTGGCATGGCGGGGGAAGTCGAAAAGGGTTTACGCCGGCGCTCGTACGCAGCTCGGTTACTAGACTCGCTTAGTAACCTACGCGGCGGGGGCGTTGCACGACTTTCGTTATGAGCTTATTCGTCCGCACACGGGTGGATGTGCGTGATCACACGCTCACCACGACGGCTCGTCTCGAAATCCACTCGCGTGGTGGATACGGGCAGCGTGGCATCGTGTTGATGTGGCGATACGGTGGTACCTACCGGGCGGTCGTGCCGAATATAAAACCGCCCACTTTTCGTCGGCGGCCGCGCGGCGAGTTGCTCGGCCGCCTCGATGGAGGCGGAGAGTAAGTGGTACATCGAGTAATACGACGACGCTCGCATGCTTGCTGCTTGCGTCGTGCGCCCCAATCCATTGACGAACACGCCTAAACCCACGCGATTAAGCAACTCCTCGTCACGCACCGCGACATGCCGATCCACCGCGCGTTCAAACGCGGTCTGAGTGACGTAAGGCTTGACGAAGTCGTGATACACCTGCTCGACCACGTGACTGCGCGCGTCTAGTTCCTCGTTACTCGTTCGAATAAGTTCGTTGAGCTCCCCAACGCGTGCGACAAGCGCTTCAAGCTCGCGTAAGACGGGGTAGTGCGCTTGGTCGATCGCTTCCGATTCTCGATGTCGTAATGCGTGCTTGGATTGGATTTCACGCCGCAAGTCGTCAAGTCTTTGGCGCCATTGCATGTACCTCGGTTCTTGTTCCAGTCGTTGTTGTTCCAAGGCGAGCGCGCGCTGGTGTTTGTCGAGATTGACGGTTTCCTTAGTCAAGCGATCACGCGCTGCGTTGACGGTATTAAGAACAGCCGTGTGTCGCGCATTGAGCCGTGCATGCTCCGAGCGTTTATGGTTTTCGTCTTGGGTTAATGCGTTCAAGTCGTTCGCAATCGATTGGCGTTGGTGTTCCAAGTGCTCAAGCGATCGATCAAGTCGGTAGGCGGCCGTCTTTAAATGAAAAGCGAGTTGCTCGCTTTGCGTCGCAAGATCTGCGTTTGTTTGTTTTATAGCGGTTTCAAACCCCTTAATGCCGATGCCGGCGTGGTTTAACGCGTCGGCATGGCGACGCAAGGCGCTGGAAAAATTCTTGATGGGTGGGCATCCGAGAAGCTTATTTACCTCCTTGGGAACATCCCGTTTCAACCGCGCGCGTAATTGTTGAAGTTGACTGTCGTACGAGGGGTAACCCAAAACTCGATGAAGGAGCGTGTAACCAAAGCAAAGTGCTACGCCGATGCCTAATAAACCCAGTGTGATTTGAGTACTCGCCGCCAGCGAGTGGGCTATGGACTTCTGCTGGATTGGCGGCGAGTAAAGATGAGAAGTTAAGTAGTCGATGAAGTTGTACGTTGCCTCCACGACCTGCTCTTGGTGCGGCTTGTCGTGTCGTCGTTGTTTCCAAGAGGTAAGTTCATCGCGGTCGAATATCATCAAGAAAATATTTTTCTTAAGTTGAATCGCCACCGACGTAAGGTCTAAGAACTGGTTTTTCGTGCGCTCTTTTAATAAGAGATCCACAAACGCGCGCAAGTTGGTTTGAATGTCATGCGTGATGTGGGCCAATGCGCTTAAGTCTGGATCTTGAGAAAACGCTTCGCGCATCGCGTTCATCTGGTGTTCGTAATCACGCCAAGAGGTGTCGATAAGATCTATGGGGTGCGGACGAATAAAGTTCGCGACGTGTCCCACCAACACGCTCAAGGTCAAGAGCATGGCGGTTAAGACAAACCCTTCCGTGATATTTAAATTATTTTTTTGATGCGCATCGATCATTTCGTCCACGATGCGCGCATACGCGTTTTGAAGCGTCTCGCAATACGCTTTGATTTGCGCGGGTTGTGATGAATCGGCAATCGCATGACGAATGCGCTCGAATGTTTTCTGACGAGTATTCGCGTCAATATCGGTTTGCCTGGCGAGCTTTACGAATCGACGCCCTAGCGACCGCGCGATGTTTGCATTCGAGGCCAGCGTGTCGGGTAAGGACCTTACCCACTCCGGCACGCGATGCACAACGCTTTGAAACTCAAGAAGCGCGTTATCTAGATCATTGGCCGCATTGAGATCCTCGCGTGTTTGCGCCGCCGTCTTCTCCGCTTCCCGCCATCGCGTTTTGAGCGGCGCGAGTTGGCGATCGATGCGCGCGAGTTCCGCCGTGCTGTCGTGCATGCGCGAATCGAGAACATGGAGTTGATGCCGAGCGGCCTCAAGCTCGTCACGAGTGGCGTTGGCTTTTTCTTGGGCTAGCTCCATGCCGCGTCGAACCGCGTCGATTTTGGTGTGCGCCGACCGTTCCAGTGGCGCCATGCGAGTCTTGGTGGTTTCGGTCGCACGTTCAAGTTCGCGAACTTGCGAATCAACGCGATGCTTTAACTGTTCCTTGCGTTGGCTCAACTCGTTTAGTTGTTCTTCCAATGCTTGGATGCGACTAAGCACCTCGGCTTTTTCCGTAATCGCGTCATGTCGCCGCAGCACCGTGGACTCAAGTTCACGCAAGACATTCAATGCCCGGGTTCGCCCTCGGGGTGAGCCGAACGTGGCGCCATGAGGAGGGGGCAGCGCATAAGCATTTGAAATACTGGCGCTTGATGAGAGAGGGTGAGCGGAGCCGACCGGCATGACACGACGAGGAATGCGTTATTGCCTTAATGGCGCGCGAATCTTAGCGCCGGTCGGCGGTAACGCTTGCGTAATGTCTACGGTGTCTTCAGAAAACGGTAAGACGTGGCTTAACCCGTGGGCGTTGAAAGCATCGCGGCCCTAACGCAACCGCGCCCGCTACGTTTGGCTACATACAGTTGAATGTCGGCCAAGGCGACTAACGACGCCGCGTCGATGCTGTCGCCCGCGGCCCATTGCGCGACGCCCGCGCTGATCGTGACCACGCGTTCAACGTCGGATTCCGCATGCTCCAGCCCTAAAGCGCGGACCTTCTTCTCAAGCGCTTGCGCGACCGCCACGCCGTTTTCCAAGGGGGTGTCGGCAAGGATGCAGGCGAACTCCTCGCCGCCATAACGCGCGACTAAATCGCCAGGTCGACGAAGGTTGGATTTCAACGTCGCGGCCACGCGGCGCAAACAATCGTCACCCGCTTGATGACCGTAAAAATCGTTGTAGCGCTTGAAGAAATCCACGTCGATGAGGATGAGCGAAAGCGGCGAACCGTTACGCGCGCAACGCCTAAGTTCAACGGCGAGGTGTTCGTCGAAGTAACGGCGGTTGAACACGCCCGTGAGGCCATCGACGAAGGCCATTCGCCGTAGCAGGTCCGACTGGGTTTTGAGTTCGATGTGGGTACGCACGCGCGCGCGAACAACCTTTGGGTTGATCGGCTTGGAAATGAAGTCGACGCCGCCGGCATCGAGACAACGCGTTTCCACCGCCTCGTCGTGATGCGCGGTCACGAAGATGATGGGCGTGCTGCGTGTTTCGATATCGATCTTGAGTTGCCGGCATACCTCGTAGCCGTCCATGTCGGGCATGACGACGTCGAGCAGAACTAAGTCGGGATGTTTCTCGCGGCAAATAGCCAACGCTTGTGGCCCGTTGGTGGCCATGAATACTTGATAGTCGGCCGCGAAGACTTGATACAGCGCTTGGATGTTCACCGGCTGATCGTCCACCACCAACAAGCGCGGGCGCCGCTCCAGCATGCTGAGCGTCGATAAGGGATTGCCGTAGGGATCCATCATGACCCGTTACTCCTCGTCCAGCGCGCGCGCTAGGCGCTCGCAGTGCGCGATGGCGCTCTCGAAATCGAGCACGGCGATCGCGGCGCCAAGCGGGCGAAGATCCACGCGCGCGATGGCCGGATGCGACCGCACGCGTTCGTAGGCTTCGAGCGCCGCCATATCGGCCTCGCGCAGCAGCGTGGTGAGTTCGTCGAGCACTTGGTGAGGTGTCGCGTCGTCGTGCACAGGCGCGGTGTGATCGGGCATGGCCACTTCAAGTTCCCGCGCGGCTTGTTCGATTTCGGCGGCTTGTTCCTTCACCAGCACGCGCCATTCATCGAGCAAGGCCGCGGTTTGATCGGGTGCGAGGGGCGCGGCTAGCAATTGCTCGGCCCGCGCGGCACGTTCGGCCAAGACGTTCGCGCCCAAGGTGGCCGCCACGCCGCGCAAGGTGTGCATCAGCTGGCTCGCGCTCTCGTAATCGCCCGCGCTTAAATGCCGCGCGAGCTGTTCGGCACTCGCGCGCACGTCGGTGAGCGACGAGCGCAGCATGCGCGCGTACGCGCCTTGATTACCTCCAAGGCGCTTTAACGCACCGGCGACATTGACGTTCGTGCTGGTCATGGGCGCGCCAGGTTCGTCGCTAGGATGAACCGCGATATCGGTGTCGGGCGCCGTTTCGCGTCCGGTATGCCGGCGTAATGTGGCGACAAGGATGTCGAGATCGAATGGTTTGCCCACATGATCGTTCATCCCGGCGGCAAGGCAAGCCTCGCGGTCGCTGGCGAGTGCGTTTGCCGTCATCGCGATGATGGGAAGCGTGGCTAAATTCACACGCTGGCGGATGCGCTGGGTGGCAGTGAAACCGTCCATCACGGGCATTTGCACATCCATCAACACCACGTCGAAGGCCGCATCGGCGGCTTCCACTTTTTCGACCGCTTGCTTGCCGTCGCTCACGATGCTGACGATAGCGCCTTCGTTCGATAGCAGTTCGCGCGCGATTTGCCGGTTGTTCGCATTGTCGTCGGCGACCAATACGCGCATGCCTTGCAAGCGCTTTGGCGGCGGAGTCTTTATCGACGCGAGCTGCATGGTCGTGGCCTTGGGGGATCGCGCGTGCTCGACCACGTCGCGCAACATGCACGGCGTGACCGGTTTGACCAAGAAGCCATCGAGCAAGGCTTGCTCGGTCTCGGTGCGTCCGTTGAGTACTTCGCGACCATGGGCCGTCAACATGACAATCGATAAAGACGGTCCCGCAACTTCGCGCAGGCGCACGCAGGTTTGCCAGCCGTTCATGTCGTTCATTAGGTAATCGACCAGCACGACTTGATACGCGTTCGAACCAGCGCGGCGCGCCTGAACACTCGCCAACGCTTCCTCGCCGCTGGCTACCGCCTCGGCCCGCCAACCAAGTGCTTGCACGCCAACCAACAGGCTTTCACGCGCGACGGGGTTGTCATCGACGATCAAGACACGCAACGCTTCTGTCGCCGTCTGGATCATGGGCATTTGCGACGCGGAGGCCATCACGGGCAGCGCGATCTCGAACGAGAACGTGCTGCCTTGTCCCACTTCGCTACGCACGACAAGGTCGCCGCCCATCGCCGCCACTAAGCGTTGGCAAATCGCAAGACCGAGTCCGGTGCCGCCAAAGCGCCGCGTCGTCGATGCTTCCGCTTGCGAGAACCCGCTAAAAATATGTTCTTGATGCTCGGGCGCGATGCCGATGCCGGTATCCGTCACCGCGAATCGCAATAAAACCGCGTCGTTCACGACACCAATCTTGCGGATGCTCAACACCACTTCGCCGCGTTCGGTGAACTTGATGGCGTTGCCGCCAAGATTGATCAACACCTGTTGCAGTCGCAGATCGTCGCCAAATAATTCATTAGGAATGGCGGGATCGATGTCGTAGAGAACTTCTATGTTCTTGTCGCGCACATTGGCCGAGAGAATCACCGAAAGCTCGCGCAACAGCGTTTCCAGACTGAAATGCCGTGGATCGAGTTCGAGCTTGCCGGCTTCGATCTTCGAGAAATCGAGGATGTCGTTGAGTAGTCCGAGCAGCGAGCGCGCCGCGACTTCGGTTTTATCCGCGTAGTCGAGCTGACGCGGCGTGAGCGACGTGTTGTGCAACAAGCGCAGCATGCCGAGGATCGCGTTCATCGGCGTGCGGATTTCATGGCTCATGTTCGCGACGAACCGGCTCTTGGCGATGCTGGCTTGCTCGGCTTGCGCGGTGCGTTCTTGCAACGCGAGGTTCAACGCTTCCAATTGCGTTTGCGCGCGCTTGCGCTCGGTCACGTCGATATAGGTACTCACGAATCCGCCGTCGGGCAGTGGCGCGCCCGACACTTCAAGCGCCACGCCGTTGGGGCGTTGCCGCTCGAATCGATGATGCGATGGCGTACGAGCACGACCAACGATTTGATTCACCACCGTGTCGACATCCGCGTTGCCGTACTCGCCATGCTCGGCGTTGTAGCGAATGATGCTTTCGAACGTCGTGCCCGGGGTGTCGAATAAGTGGTCGGGCAAGCCGAGCAAACTGCGAAAGGTGCGGTTGTGCGCGACGAGTTTCAAGTCCGCGTCGAATACGCTGAGCCCGCACGGCAGGTTGTCGATGATGGTTTGCATCATCGCGTGGCTGCGGAGCAATTCCTCGTCGGCATGCTTGCGCGCGGTGATATCCAAATGCGTGCCCGCCATCCATTCGGGCTTGCCGTCGGCGGTGCGCGAGTACACGCGGCCATGGGCTAGCACCCATACCCAATGGCCGTTCTTATGGCGCATGCGCACTTCGCACTCGTAGTAGTCCAG
>DASTRU010000298.1:0-7138 GCA_035761045.1 Burkholderiaceae bacterium
CCGCCGCGCTCGACGCCTTGCTCATGCGCCGTGGCGATTCGGGGTCCACCGCCTTGATCGCCTTGCATCCGCCGGTAGTGAACGGCGTGGCCGGCGAGATCGATGCGCGCGCGGTGGCCGAAGCGGTTCGCGGCGCGGGCCCGGCCAAGGCGCGCGCGCTAGACATCAAGGCGGAAGCCGATCGCTTGTATGCCGAGTACCTGCGGGAAGCCGGCGTCCTCGCGTTGGCGGGCGCCTTGGCCACGGTCGCGGTGCTCGCGGCCGCCTTGCGTTCCCCGCACCGCTTGGGACGGGTATGCGCGCCGTTGGCGGGCGCGGTGGTGTTGACGTTGGGCGCGCTGGCGATGGTCGGACGGCCGCTCGGCATCCTGCATTTGATCGGCCTATTGCTCATCGTGGCGGTCGGCTCGAACTACGCCTTGTTTTTCGACGGACTCGCCACGCGAGGCGGCAATGCCGAAAACGGGCTTGGCACGCGGCTGTCATTGCTCACCGCCAATTTGACGACCGTCAGCGGCTTTGGCGTGTTGGCCTGGTCGGACACGCCCGCGCTTCACGCGATCGGCGTCACCGTGGGTCCGGGCGCGCTGTTCGCGTTCGTGCTGTCGGCGGCGTGGATCGCGCCGACGCGTAAATCGTGGGGGCAGGCATGACGCCGGCGCCAGCCCCGCGTGCCTGGACGCCCGGGCCGTTGATTCGCGCGTCGATCTGGCTGCATTTGGGCGCCGGAGCGGTCAGCCTCGTTCGCCCGGAGCTGGCCACGGCGGCCCTCGCCGCCATTGCCGCCAATCACGCCGGTCTCACCGCCGCGGGCCTTTGGCCACGCAGTACCGGGCTCGGTCCCAATCTCGTTCAGCTCGGCGCGGCAAGCGTCGCGCGCCGGGAGATCGCGCTGACCTTCGACGATGGACCCGACCCCGAGATCACGCCGCGCGTGCTCGATCGGCTCGACGCCGTCGGCGCGCGCGCCACGTTTTTTTGCATCGCCGAGCGCGCCGCGCGTCATCCGGCCTTGTGCGCCGAGATCGTCGCGCGCGGCCATAGCGTGCAAAACCATAGCGCTCGTCACGGCTATGGCTTCGCGCTGCTCGGCCCGCGCGGGTTCGCGCGCGAGATCGGCGCCGCGCAAGACACGCTCGCGAGCATCACCGGCGTGACGCCCACCTTCTTTCGCGCGCCGGCGGGATTGCGCAATCCGCTGCTAGACCCCGTGCTCGCGCGGCTCGGCTTGCAACTCGCCAGCTGGACGCGGCGCGGATTCGATACGCGTCGGCGCGATCCGGCGCGCATCGTCGCGGCCTTGGACGCGGCCATCTCGCCCGGCGGCATCGTGCTCATGCATGACGGTTCCAGCGCCCGTATGTCGGATGGCGGCGCCGTCGTGCTTCCCGTGCTCGACCGCGTGCTTGCGTTGTGCGAAGCACGCCGTCTGCGTCCCCTTACCTTGCCCGAAGCCTTGCGATGACCGACGACGACTGGACCGCGCTCGCCCGCGCCGCGAGCGCCTTGTACCGCCCCGCCGGACGCTTCGCGCACGGCTTCGCGCGCGGCAAATTACGCGGCGACCCGGCGTTTCGCACGATCGTCGAACGCGGCTTGCTCGCCAGCCACGAACGCTTGCTCGATTTGGGATGCGGCCAAGCCTTATTCGCCGCGCTCGCGCACGTGTTGCGCGGGCCACGGCGCGGCAAGCACCCCACGCACACCTCCACGCCGTGGTCGTATACCGGCATCGAACTCATGCGCAGCGACGCCGAACGCGCGCGCCGCGCTTTAGGCACGCGCGCCGACATCGTGTGCGCGGACATTCGCAGCACGACGTTTCCCGACTGCGACGCGGTCATCATCCTCGACGTTTTGCACTACCTGCCGCATGAAGACCAGCTCAAGGTGCTGCAACGCGTGCGCGCCGCGCTCTCGCCTCACGGCGTGCTGCTGCTGCGCGTGGGCGACGCCGACGCGGGCTGGCGTTTCAAGGCCTCGGTTTGGGTGGACCGCGTGGTGACGGCCATTCGCGGCCACCGCGCGAGCCCCTTGCATGTGCGCGGCTTGACGCAATGGCGCGAATTGGTCGAGTCGCTTGGCTTTCGCGTTGAAACCTGCCCGATGAGTCGCGGCACGCCGTTCGCGAATGTGTTGTTGATCGCACGCCCGGTGCGCGTCGCGGGGTGAACCACCGGTCGGCGTAGTTGTCGTTTGTTAGACTTCGCGGCCTTTTTCGTCGCGCGGCCGTCGCGGTCCAACGACTTCGCATCACCATCACGTGCTTCGCGTCACTCACCACACCCTTACTTCATGCATCGGCCTTGGCCGTGCCGATACCGTCGCGGCATTGCGCGCACGCCGTAGCGGTCTTAAGCCCTGTGCCTTTGAAACCGTCGCGCTCGAAACATGGATCGGCGAAGTCGCCGGCCTGGACGACAGGCCCGTGCGTCGCGATCTCGCAAGCTACGACTGCCGCAATAACCGCCTCGCCGAACTTGCGTTCGAACAAGATGGATTCGCGCAAAGCGTGGCCCGCGCGGTTCAACGCCATGGCGCGCGGCGCATCGGCGTATTCGTAGGCACTAGCACGTCGGGCATTTTGCAAACCGAACTGGCGTATCGCCGGCGCGACCCGCACACCGGTGCGCTGCCCAGCGACTTTGAATACGCGCACGTTCACAACACGTATTCGATCGCGGACTTCACGCGCGCCTGGTTTGGATTGGAAGGCCCGGCCTTTGCCGTGTCGGCCGCCTGCGCCTCCAGCGCCAAGGTGTATGCCGACGCGCAGCGCATGCTCGACGCGGGCTTGATCGACGCGGCGGTGGTCGGCGGCGTGGATAGTTTGTGCCTGACGACGCTTTACGGTTTTGAATCGCTGGAATTGCTTTCGCGTCGTCCGTGCCGGCCGTTCGACGCCGCGCGCGACGGCATTTCGATCGGCGAGGCGGCCGCGTTCGCCTTGCTAGAACGCGTGGAAGCCAAGCCCTCGGCCGACGATCTATTGCTGTTGGGGTGCGGCGAATCGAGCGATGGCTATCACATGTCGTCGCCACACCCCGAAGGGCTCGGCGCCAAGCGCGCGATCCTCGCGGCGCTAGCCGACGCCGGGCTTGAGCCCGACGCGATCGATTACGTCAACCTGCATGGCACCGGCACGCCAAGCAACGACGCGGCCGAAGACGCCGCCGTGGTTTCGGTATTGGGCACGCGGGTGCCTTGCAGTTCGACCAAGGGCGCGACCGGCCATGCGTTGGGCGCGGCGGGCGGACTGGAAGCCGGCATTAGCCTGCTCGCACTCGAGATCGGGTTGGTGCCGGGTGGCTTGCATACCGAGTCGCGCGACCCCGCCCTCGCCTGCCATTACGTCACGCGCAACCTGGAAGCGCCGGTGCGACATGTACTGACGAATTCATTTGGCTTTGGCGGCGCGAATTGCTGCCTCATCTTTGGACGAGGCCGCGCATGACGAATTCGCCAACGCTTGACGTGTGGTTGGAAGGCATTGGCTTGGTCGGGCCCGGCTTTGACGGCTGGTCGCACGCGCAAGCACTGCTGACAGGCGCAGAGGCCTACACGCCGCGCGCGACCACGGTGCCAGCGGCGGTATTACTGCCAGCGGCGGAGCGCCGACGCGCCGGCGTGGCCGTGCGGATCTCGCTGGCCATCGCGCTCGAAGCCGCGCAACACGCGCAACGCGATGCTGGCACGCTCGCCACCGTCTTTACCGCCTCGGGCGCCGACGGGGACAACTGCCACACGATTTGCGAAGCCTTGGCGAGCGAGGAACGGCTTATCTCGCCGACGCGGTTTCATAACTCGGTGCATAACGCGCCCGCCGGGTATTGGACGATCGCCGCGCGATGCATGGCGCCCTCGACCAGTTTGTGCGCCTACGACGCAAGCTTTTGCGCCGGTTTGCTCGAAGCGACGACGCAAGTACGCGCGACGCAAGCGCCGGTGTTGCTCGTTGCCTACGACACCGCGTATCCGCAGCCTTTGCGCGCCGCGCGGCCAATTCCCGACGCGTTTGGCGTGGCCTTCGTGCTCGCGCCCACGCGCGGCGAACGCGCCTTCGCCAGGTTGTCGGTCACGCTTGACGGACAAGCACCCAACGGCTGCGTCAATCCCTTGTTCGAAGCCTTGCGACACGCCATTCCGGCCGCCCGCAGTCTGCCCTTGCTGGAAGCCATCGCGCGGCGCGAGGCCACCGAGCGCGTTCTCGATTACCTGCCCGGCCTTTCGCTGCGCGTGGGCCTGCGGCCATGTTGACGCCATGACGCATGAATCCACGTCCCGCGTGCTCGATCGCGACGCGATCGCCGCCTTGATTCCACACGCCGGCACGATGTGCTTGCTTGACCGTGTTCACACCTGGGATGCCGAGCGCATCGAGTGCCACGCGATTAGCCATCGCGATGGCGCGAATCCGTTGCGCGAAGCCGGTCGGCTCGGCGCCGCGAGTGGCATCGAATACGCGGCGCAAGCCATGGCGGTGCATGGTGGATTGCTCGCGCAAGCCAACGGCGGCGCGCCAACGATGGGCTTTCTCGCCAGCGTGCGCGACGTGCGCGCATACGCGGCGCGGCTTGACGATCTCGCGGGCGATTTAATCGTCGAGGCCAAACGCCTAGGCGGCGAAGCCAGCCGCGTGTTGTACGAATTTTCCGTGCGAACGCACGAACGCGTCGTGCTTGAGGGACGCGCCGCCGTCGTGCTCGACGCTGAATCATCCTCACCACCATCCTCGATCCGCTCATGAAACGCGCTTTGGTCACCGGAGGCAGCGGCGCCATTGGCCGCGCCATTTGCGAACGTTTGGGTCGCGACGGCATGCACGTCATCGTTCATGCCAACGCCAATAAAACGCAGGCCGATACGGTCGCCGAGGCGATTCGCCAAGCCGCCGGTTCGGCCGAAAGCATCGCGTTCGACGTGACGGATCGCGAAGCGGTGAACGCGCAATGCGCGGCGCTGCTTGAACACGGACCGATTCAAGTCCTCGTCAATAACGCGGGCGTGCATGACGACGCCGCGTTTCCGGGGTTGCGCGACGAGCAATGGCATCGCGTCATCGACGTCAGCCTCAACGGCTTTTTTTACGTGACGCAAGCGTTATCGATGCCGATGATTCGCACGCGCTGGGGTCGCATCATCAATATGTCGTCCGTCGCGGCCTTAAGCGGCAATCGCGGACAAGTGAATTACGCGGCGGCCAAAGGCGCGCTCAATAGCGCGACGAAGGCCCTGGCGCTTGAGCTTGCAAGTCGAGGCATCACCGTCAATGCCGTCGCGCCGGGCGTCATCGAGTCACCGATGATCGAAGGCGTGTTCGATGCCGAGATGCTCGCCAAACTCGTGCCGGCCAAACGCGCCGGCCGGCCCGAGGAAGTCGCGGCGCTCGTCGCGTTCTTGGCAAGCGACGAGGCCGCGTATATCAACGCGCAAATCATCTCGATCAACGGGGGGATGATTTAGCGCTCGTGACCGCTTCGGCGGTACGCGGATCGAGCGAGCTTGGCGCATCGAGATGCGCGTTGTCGGCCACGCCCACGCCTAAGCGATTCACCAATTCCGCGCCCAACCACCCGGTAAGACCCGCGAGCGCGAAGGCCAACACCTCGACGATGAAGACGCGCATGTCGACTAAGTGCTCGGGGTCGGATCGCCGCATCATGAACGCGACGAAGAACAACGCGAGCACGCCCATATTGCCAAGCCCATGCAAGGTGCCGACCCGCTCGGCGCGCGTTCCCTTAGGAATTTGCATCCAATCCAAAAAACCAAAGATCGCGGCGATCACGCCACCGATGAGTCCGGCGGCTATGTTCCAATAAGCGAGCCGCGAAAATATGGGATCGCCGCCAAACAACGTAATCGCATCGAACACCGGCACGACGCCTAATAGTCCGAGTGGAAATACGATCAACATTTGATGCAACGGATGGCCCATGAACGTGTGCCGACTTTCCATGCTGTCCTCCAAGGATGGTGAGTCGCATCGACGCAGCAATCCGCATACCTCGAACATCACACACTTTTATTTCATTAGTCGCCAATCACAATGAGCACGACCGACGCCTTGCATCAAACCGCGGTTCATAAGACCGAAGCATTGTTGTTCTTCACCTTGTTGCAACTCGCGGTCATCGTGCTGGCCGGCCGCATTGGCGGCTTGGTCGCGCGTCGCGTGGGGCAATCCACCGCGGTGGGTGAAATCATCGTGGGCATCTTGCTTGGGCCATCGTTGTTTGGATTGTTATGGCCCGCGGGATTCGATTTCGTATTTCGCTCGGCGCCGCCCGAGCCATTGACCATCCTGTCGCAGATCGGTCTGTTGTTGTTGATGTTTCAAATCGGACTTGAATTCGACTTCTCGCATCTCACTGAAAAACGCAATCGCTTCGCGGTGATGACGGTGTCGATCACCGGGCTCGTCGCGCCCTTCGCGCTGGGCTTGGCGTTTGGTTGGCTGAGCGCGCCCGCCTTGGCGCAAGGCGCGGACCGCATCGCATACATGTTGTTTGTCGCAACCTCGTTTTCCATCACCGCCTTGCCGATTCTCGGTCGCATCATGATCGAGTTCGACATCACGCGATCGGTGATCGGCGTCATCACCATCAGCGCGGCCGCGATCAACGACGTGGTCGGTTGGTTGTTGTTGGCGATCGTCTCGGCGCTGACGGTGGCTACCTTGGGCGGCGATGGTTTTTCGCCCGGCGCGTTCGCAATCAATCTCGGGCTCGTGGTCGCCTTCGTGGTGGGCAGTTGGATGCTGGTGCGCCCACCACTCAAACGCGTGGTGCGCGCCTTCGCGCCCAACGCGCAACGCTTGCCCGGCATGCTGCTGGGCATCGTGCTCGCGGGCATCTTCATTAGCGGCATGACGACTTATAAGCTCGGCATCTTCGCGATTTTTGGCGGCTTCATGATGGGTGTGTTGTTGCACGATGAAGCCGGATTCGTCGCCGCTTGGAAAGACAAGATCGGCACCTTTGTCGAAGTGTTCTTCATCCCCATCTTCTTCACCTACACCGGATTGCGTACCGACATCGGCGCGCTCGCAAGCGCGCAGGCCTGGGGCTGGTGCGTACTCGTGATCGCCTTGGCGACCTTGGGTAAGTACGGCGGCTGTTGGATTGGCGCGCGCTTG
>DASTRU010000299.1:0-2256 GCA_035761045.1 Burkholderiaceae bacterium
TGATGCCCGTGCTCATGGCGTCGGCCCTCGCTCGAAAACGTTCAAGGCGCCGCGCCGCCTTGCGTCTAAGTTGTCGGCGAAATAGAAACGACCAACCAAACAAGACACCGGGCAATCCCAAGGCTTGACGCGACCAACGCCACAAATCGAAGTCATCGACATGGCGGACAATTTTTCCATCCGCCAATTCAAAGCGCGCCTTGATACGGTTTTCCACCGCGCGCGCCGTTGGGCCAAAGGTGTAACGCGCGATCCATATTGCATGAACGGCATCGTCGTCCGCATGCACGACATGCGACTCAATCGTGAGATCTTCGGTTTGGGCAAGCAACATATGCCACATCGCGCGCGCGCCAGCGGCATCGAGGTTGGCGAACACCGGATCGCTAAATCGCGCGTGGTCGGCATAACAATCGGCCATCGTCAGCCAGTCGTTATTGCCAAACGCGCAGTAAAAGCGCTCGATCAGTAGCCGGTTCGGGTGCGTGTCCATACGGGGTCGTGGTGATTAACCAGGATGCGATAGCACGTTGGTAAGAAGCCGCGCGGTGATATCGACGATCGGCACCACGCGGTCATACGCCATGCGTGTTGGGCCAATCACGCCCAAGGTGCCCACCACTTGGCCATCCACTTCATACGGCGCGGTCACGATACTCATTGAATCGACCGGCACGAGATTCGATTCACCGCCAATAAAGATTTGCACGCCTTGCGCGCGCGAAGAGGTATCGAGCAACTGAAGCAACGCGGTCTTTTGCTCGAACAACGCGAACAACTTGCGCAAGGCATCCATGTCTTCGGCCAAGTCCGAAACGCCGAGCAAATTGCGCTCCCCGGTGATCACCATCGCTTCGGACGTATCGCTCATCGCGTCGGCACCGGCATCGACCGCGCGCGTCATCAGCGTTGTCATGTCGTCGCGTAATTGGCGCAGCTCGCCTTGCAAGCGCGAGCGAATCTCCTCGAAGCCCAGACCAGCGAAATTTTGATTGAGGAAATTGCCCGCCTCGATTAACTGGGAAGGCGTGAAGTCGCGGTCCATGAACAAAATACGGTTTTGCACCGCGCCGTCGGGGGTGACGATGATGAGCAAGACACGCTTTTCGCTTAAGCGCAGAAACTCGACATGAGAAAACGTCGCACTGCGTTTAGGACTTACCACTACGCCGGCGAATCGACTCAAGTTGGATAACACCTGCGCCGCGGTCGCGATTATCCGTTGCGGATCGCCCCGCTCGCGTTGGCCTTTAAGCTCGGCATCGATCTCGCGTGTTTGCATCTGCTCGACCGGCTGAACGGTCAGCAACGTATCAACGAATAAGCGATATCCGCGCGGCGTGGGTACGCGTCCCGCCGAGGTATGGGGACTTTCAACGAAGCCCAGCGCCTCGAGATCGGCCATGACGTTGCGGATTGTCGCGGGTGATAACTCAAGCCCGGAAAACTTAGACAACGCGCGCGAGCCAACCGGCTGCCCCTCGGCGATGTACCGTTCGACCAAGGTCTTGAGCAGTAACTGCGCGCGCGCATCAAGACCAGAGCCGCCATGAGACGAAGAATGCTGCGACATGGCCGCATTATTAGCACAGCCGCGCGGGACTTAGCAGTAGGCGTCGCACATAACGCATACATCAACAATACTCACGCGGGCGTGTGATTTAATCGGTCCATGTCGAAGGCGGACTCCACGCCGTCCTACCCTACATCTCACCTAGGCCCTTTTCCCGTGTTGTTTCGTACCGCTGCATTAATTGGCAAGTACCGCGCACAAGGCATTGCCGAACCGTTGTTCGCGCTGGCCGATTTCCTCACGCAGCGCGGCGTGAACGTCATCTTTGAACAAGAAACGGCCGAGAGCATTGGCGCGCCGCCCGAGATGTCACGCACGACCGAACAAATTGGCGCCGAGGCAAACGTCGCCATCGTGGTTGGCGGCGACGGCACCATGCTTGGCATCGCGCGCCAACTCGCACGGTTCGAGGTGCCTTTGATCGGCATCAACAAAGGCCGCCTCGGCTTCATGACCGACATTCCGCTCGCCCAACAATTCGACGCCATCGGCGCAATGTT
The DNA here is from genome assembly GCA_035761045.1 of Burkholderiaceae bacterium. Taxonomy (GTDB): domain Bacteria; phylum Pseudomonadota; class Gammaproteobacteria; order Burkholderiales; family Burkholderiaceae_E; genus DASTRU01. The sequence goes on from DASTRU010000299.1 coordinate 2,074, forward strand.
GAACGGCGATTTCATGAGCGACCGCCGCACGATGCTCGAAGCGCGGGTGTTGCGCCCCGAGGGTGATTCGGTCACCACCATCTTCGAAGCGGTTGCGCTCAACGACGTCGTCGTCGCACGCGGCGCGGTGTCTGGAATGATCGAAATTTCGGTCGAGGTGGACGGCCTTTACACCTACACGCA
>DASTRU010000300.1:0-2285 GCA_035761045.1 Burkholderiaceae bacterium
AACCGTGGTCCGCTGTTGATTGAGCGGTCCTTGCAGTCTTGCCTCGCGCAAACCTACAAAAACATCGAGGTCGTGATCGTTGGCGATCATTGCACCGACGACACCGCCGCGCTTGTCACGGCCGTGAAAGATCCGCGCGTACGGTTCGTGAATCGCGAAGAACGCGGTCAATACCCCGAAGACAAAATGCTGCGCTGGATGGTGGCCGGGTCGATTCCCATGAACGATGCGCTGCGGCTCGCGCGCGGTAGTTTCGTCACGCATCTCGACGATGACGACGAACACGCGCCCGACCGCATCGAACGCTTAGTGGCGTTCGCGAAGAACACGCGCGCGGATTTCATTTGGCATCCGTTTGACGTCGAACACGCCGACGGCAGTTGGACGCGTAACGAAGCGGCCAGTTTTGGATACGGGCGGGTCACCACCTCCTCGGTCTTCTATCATCGCGTTTGGAAAGAGATCGAGTGGGATCCGCAATGCTTTCTTCTCAAGGAACCAGGGGACTGGAACCGGTTCCGCAAAATACGGTGGCTGGGAGCCCGAGTGGCGCGTTACCCGGTGTCGATGCTCAAGCATTACCGGGAGCGGTCGCAGTTCGGCCGATGATCGAAGTTCCATTCCTAAGGCCTCGGTTGCCGGAGGCCGCGCAAATCGCGCCTTTGCTCGCGCGTATCGACGAAAGCCGCCGTTACTCCAACTTCGGCCCGCTCAATACCGAATTCGAGCAGCGCGCGGTGCGGCGTTTCTTCGCGGGCCAAGGCGCCGCGACAACCGTTTGCAACGCCACGCTAGGCCTCATGCTCGCCATCCGCGCGGTACAGCGCCCGCGCGCGAGATACGCCGTCATGCCCAGCTTCACCTTCGCCGCGACGCCCTTGGCCGCGCAATGGTGCGGACTCGAGCCGTGGTTCGTGGATATCGATCCGCATGATTGGTGCGCCGACCCGAGCGCGGTGATGCACGCGGTGGAACAACTCGGCGACGAGGTCGCGGTCGTTGTCACCTACGCCACCTTCGGCGCGCATTTAAACCTCGCGCCCTATGACGATCTAATGGCGCGCGGCATTCCCGTGGTGGTTGACGCGGCGCCTTGTCTCGGCACGCATCGCGACGAACATGCATTCGCCGCGAATTTCTCCGGCCCGGTCGTCTTTAGCTTGCATGCCACCAAGGCATTCGCGATCGGCGAAGGCGGTCTCGTGTATTCGGGAAATTCAGCGTGTATCGACCGCGTGCGCCGGTTGTCTAATTACGGGTTCGACGCCTCGCGATCGTCCGACGACTTAGGACTCAACGCCAAGCTGTCCGAGCACGCCGCCGCCGTCGCGCTCTGCACGCTCGACACGTTTGACGCTCGCATGCAAGCCCGTCTCGCCTTATACCGGCGGTATCTAGAGCGCTTCGAATCGACGAAGTTGTTCGCGCGCGATTGGCATGTGCAACGTTTGGATGCGCAAGTCGCCCATCAATTCATGCCCGTGCTCGTGCCGCAAACGATGACGGGTGCCGACGTGGTGCAACGATTGGCCGAGCGCGGCATCGAAGCGCGCAGTTATTTTTCGCCCGCCTGCCACGAGCAGCCGCAGTTCGCCTCATGCGGGCACGACGGCCTTACGCATACACGCAAGGTCGCATCGCGAATCCTAAGTTTGCCGTTGTGGGAAGACATGAACGACGCGATCGTCGATCGCGTTGTCGATGCATTGACGACGCTTGCTTGATGGTTGCGACCGGTGGCTGGAAAGAAATCGCGCGGTTGGCGATCGCGCAGGCAAGCGGCGCTCTTTTCGGGCTTGCCACCTTGGTCGTTACCGCGCGAGTGCTTGGGGCCGAAGGCCGCGGCATCGTGGCCGCGACGCTCGCGTGGGTCACGCTAGGCGCCACGATTGCCAGCCTAAGTCTTGGGCATGCGTTGATTCGGCATGCGCAAACCCATCCTAATTCAACCGACACGAATTACACCGGCACCTTATTGCGCGCCGCGTTTGGTTTAGGCGGCCTCGGCACGATCGTATGGATGGTTGCTAACGCAAGCGGCGAGGCGGGCGCATTGCAATGGCCGTCGCTCGTCGCGATCTTGGGTGCGCTGCTGCTGCCGTTCACCGTGTGGGAGCAATACGCGTCGGGGTTGTTTGCATTTAAGGACCGGGTAAGCGATTGGAGCCGCGTGCTGTTTCGCACCCGATTCATCTCGGCCGCGCTGGCGATCGGCGCGGTCGCGCTGCTTCACACCGGCCCCGCCGGCGTATTGGCGGCCGCCTTATGCGGACAACTCTTTTTGC
>DASTRU010000301.1:0-4837 GCA_035761045.1 Burkholderiaceae bacterium
CGCTACCCAGGCCGCGCTGGTGGCCGAGAAAGTACGCGCGCGATTGGCGACGGGGCCATGGACCCACCGCGCATGCACCGCGAGCATTGGCGTGGCGACGCTTCGCCCGCAGATCAACGGCGATCCGCACAGCCTAGTCGCGCGCGCGGACCGGGCGCTTTATCAAGCCAAGCGCCATGGCCGTAATCGCGTGGAGGTGTTCGCGCACTGGGATTGAACGCGGGCGGCGCTCGTGGCACTCGAGAATAAAAAAGGCCCGATCGAAATCGGGCCTTTTTCGTTTTCGCTTAAGCCGCTTGGCGGCGGTAGACGAGATCGAAGCGATCGAGATTCATCACCTTGTTCCATGCGGCGACGAAGTCGCCGATGAAATGCGCCTCGCCGTCGTTGGCCGCGTACACCTCCGACAACGCACGCAATTGCGCGTTGGAGCCGAAGATGAGATCGGCCATGGTCGCCGTCCAACGCAACTCGCCCGTCTTGCGATCGGTGCCTTCGAAAATTCCAGGCGCCTTCTCCGATTTTTTCCACGCGGTGCGCATGTCGAGCAAGTTGCGGAAGAAGTCGGGTGTGAGCGTACCGGGCTGCTTGGTGAACACGCCGTACGGCGTGTTGCCGCTGTTGGCGCCAAGCGCGCGCAGGCCGCCGACCAGCACCGTCATTTCGGGCGCGGTGAGCGTGAGCAAGCTGGCTTTGTCGATCAAGGCATTGGCTACGTAGCTTTCCGCGCCCGCGCGCACGTAATTGCGAAAGCCGTCGGCGGCGGGCTCGAGCACCTCGAACGAGTTCACGTCGGTGTGTTCTAGCGACGCGTCCATGCGGCCTGGCGTGAACGGCACCGATACCGAATGGCCCGCCTTCTTCGCGGCGGCTTCGATGGCCGCGCAACCGCCGAGCACGATCAGGTCGGCCAACGACACCTTCTTGCCGCCCGATTGCGACGCGTTAAACGCTTGTTGAACCTTCTCGAGCGTGGCCAGCACCTTCGCCAGCTCGGCCGGATCGTTGGCTTCCCAATCCTTTTGGGGCGCAAGACGAATGCGCGCGCCATTGGCGCCGCCCCGCAAGTCGGACCCACGGAAGGTCGACGCCGACGCCCATGCCGTCTTGACGAGTTGCTGAATGGACAAGCCCGAATCAAGCAGCGTTTTCTTCAAGGCCGCGATATCGGCGTCGTTCACCAACGGATGGTCAACGGCGGGAATCGGGTCTTGCCAGAGCAGATCTTCCTTGGGCACGAGCGGGCCGAGATAACGCACCTTCGGTCCCATGTCGCGATGGGTCAGCTTGAACCATGCGCGCGCGAACGCGTCGGCGAACTCTTGCGGATTGGCCATGAAGCGGCGCGAGATCTTTTCGTAGATCGGATCGAAGCGAAGCGCGAGGTCGGCCGTGCTCATCATCGGTTGATGCAGCTTGCCGGGAATGTGCGCGTCGGGCACGTTGCGGCCCGCGTCGCCCTTGGGCTTCCATTGATGCGCGCCGGCCGGGCTCTTGGTGAGTTCCCATTCGTGGCCGAACAGCGTTTCGAAGTAGCTCATGTCCCACTTCGTCGGCGTGGGTGTCCACGCGCCTTCGAGGCCGCTCGTGATCGTATGCGCGCCGATGCCGCTTTCGTAGGCGTTCTTCCAACCAAAGCCTAGCTCTTCGATATTGGCGCCTTCGGGCTCGGCGCCGACGTGGTGGGCGGGACCGGCGCCATGGCATTTACCAAACGTATGGCCACCCGCCACCAACGCGACGGTTTCCACGTCGTCCATCGCCATGCGCGCGAAGGTTTCGCGAATGTCGCGCGCCGAAGCCACCGGGTCGGGATTGCCGTTCGGGCCTTCGGGATTCACGTAGATCAGACCCATTTGCACGGCGGCGAGCGGATGCGCGAGTTCGCGCTCGCCGCTATAGCGTTCGTCGCCGAGCCAGGTGGATTCGGGACCCCAGTCGATCGGCTGCGGTTCCCATACGTCTTCGCGGCCGCCGCCGAAGCCGAAGGTTTTAAAGCCCATCGACTCCAGGGCTACGTTGCCGGCGAGGATCATCAGATCGGCCCACGACAATTGGCGGCCGTACTTTTGCTTGATGGGCCATAGCAACCGGCGTGCTTTGTCGAGGTTGCCGTTGTCGGGCCAGCTATTGAGCGGCGCGAAGCGTTGTTCGCCGGAGCGTGCGCCGCCTCGGCCGTCGAAAATTCGGTAGGTGCCCGCCGCGTGCCACGCCATGCGGATGAAAAACGGGCCGTAATGTCCGTAGTCCGCCGGCCACCAGTCTTGCGAATCGGTCATCAGCGCATGCAAGTCGGCAACCACGGCCTTGAGATCCAGCTTTTGAAACTCGGTTTGATAGTCAAAGTCCTCAAGCATCGGATCGCCAAGACCCGCATGCTGATGCAGCACGCCGAGGTTGAGTTGGTCGGGCCACCAATGCGCATTGGTACGGGTTTGCTTGGGCTTGTGAAGCGGGCATTTGGATTCGGGGGCGTTCATCCTGCGGTTTTCCTTTCGGGTGTTGCCATGGACGTAAACAACGACGGCGGTGCGTAGCGTAGTACGCCGTCACTTGCAAAGAAAGTATTGTTTGGCGCGCGTGATAGCGGTTCAGCGCACGGCGATTCACGCGCGTTTTAGATCTCGAGATTGTCGATGAGGCGAGTCACGCCCAAACGCGCGGCGGCGAGCACGACAAGCGGTTCGTCCGCTTCTTGGTCGGCGGCGCTAGGCGCTTTTAAGTCCGCGCGTTTGCGGATCGCAACGTAGTCGGGCTTCCAGCCGGCGTCGATCAGCGCGTCCCGCGCATCGGCCTCGACACGCAGCAGATCGCGTTCGCCGTCGTTCAAGCGCTGTTTGACTTCGCCAAGCACGCGGTACAAACGCGGCGCCTCGGCACGTTCGGCGTGACTTAGATACGCGTTGCGCGAGGACAGCGCGAGGCCGTCCTCGGCGCGCACGGTCTCGGCCGCCACGATCTCCACCGGCAACGAAAACTGGCGCGCCATGCGCCGCACGATCATGAGCTGTTGGTAATCCTTCTTGCCAAACACCGCCGCGATTGGCTGCACGCACGAAAACAACTTGAGCACGACGGTCGTCACGCCCACGAAGAACCCAGGGCGAAACTCGCCTTCCAAAATGTCGGCCAAGTCGGCGGGCGGAGCGACGCGATATTCCTGCGGTTCGGGGTACATCACCTTTTCGTCGGGCGCGAAGCACACGTACACGCCTTCGTTTTGCAGCTTCTCGCAGTCCTCGGCCAGGGTGCGCGGGTATTTATCGAAGTCTTCGTGCGGTTGAAATTGCAGGCGGTTGACGAAGATGCTCGCCACCACCGGATCGCCATGCTTGCGCGCCAACCGCATCAAGCTTAGATGGCCTTCGTGCAAATTGCCCATGGTGGGGACGAAGGCGATTCGGTTCTGGCCGGAGAGCTGCGCGCGCAAGGCGTCGATGGAATGAACAAGCTTCATGCGGATGGCGAATAAGACGTACGAGGCAAAGGGCGCGCGAGTGTACTCAACCCGGTCATGCGTCGAACCGATGCTCGGGCCCCGGAAACTCGCGCTTGCGCACGGCCGCCACGTATCGCGCCACCGCGTCGCCCACGCCGCTTGCGCCTTGCAGGAAGTTGCGCACGAAGCGCGGCTTGCGGCCTGGCGTGACGTCGAGCATGTCGTGCAAGACGAGCACTTGGCCGTCGCATTTCTCGCCCGCGCCGATGCCGATGGTGGGAATCGTGAGCGCGCGCGTGAGGTCGGCGGCGAGCGGCGCGGGCACGAGTTCGAGCACGAGCATCGTCGCGCCGGCGGCCTGCAAGGCGAGCGCGTCGCGCTTCATGCGTTCGGCGGCGTCGTGCGTGCGGCCTTGCACGCGATAGCCGCCTAGCGCGTGCACCGATTGCGGCGTGAGTCCTAAGTGCGCGCACACCGGAATGCCCGAGCGCACGAACAGTTCGATGGTGGGAGCCAGCCACGCGCCGCCTTCGATCTTCACCATGCGCGCGCCGGCTTGCATCAAGCGCACGGCGGCTTCAAGCGCGCGTTCGGGCTCGGCGCCATAGCTGCCAAACGGCATGTCGGCGACGATCCACGCGCGGCGCGACGCGCTCGCCACGCAACGCACGTGATACGCGACTTCGTCGAGCGTGACGGGCAAGGTGGAATCACGCCCTTGAATCACCATGCCGAGCGAATCGCCAATCAACAGCACGTCCACGCCGTGCGCATCCAACACGCTCGCGAAGCTTGCGTCGTAACACGTCAGCACGGCGATCGGTTCGCCGCGTTGCTTCATGTCGAGCAAGCGGGGCAGGGTGACGGGTTTGCGATCAACGGACTCAATCGAATGCACGCTCATGACAGTGGCTTAGTGAAAAAGTATTAGTCGGCGATGTTGAAGAACTCGCGCCGGCCGCGCATCGATTCGATGCGGCTAATGAATAAGGCGAAATCGTCGTCGAGGTCGATCGGATTTAAATGCTCGGTATTGACGATGAGCACCGGCGCTTCGTCGTAATGATGAAAGAACTCGGCGTACGCATCGGTCAACGCGCGCATGTAATCCTCGCCAATACCGTTTTCAAACCGATGACCACGGCGCGTCACGCGTTCGATCAAGGTCTCGGGCTTGGCTTGCAGGTAAATGACTAAGTCGGGCACCGGCGTTTGCGGCTTGAGCGATTGGTAGATGCGTTCATAAAGACTGAGTTCATCGTCGGATAAGGTAAGACGCGCGAACAGCGGATCCTTATCGATTAGAAAGTCGCCAATCACCGCGCGGGTAAACATGTCGTGCTGCGCGAGGGATCGTAATTGGTCGATGCGCCGGAACAAGAAGAACAATTGCGTTTG
>DASTRU010000302.1:0-13113 GCA_035761045.1 Burkholderiaceae bacterium
TCCTGACCGACGACACGAGAAAAAACTTAGGGACTACGACAACAAACTTGGGGGGTAGTTAAGGCATGGTGGGCGATGCAGGGTTCGAACCTGCGACCCCTGCCGTGTGAAGGCAGTGCTCTACCGCTGAGCTAACCGCCCAACATCCGCGATTATATCTGACGCCGAGCGAGGCTTTGGCGATGCGCGGCCAATGAATTAGCTTGCTGCTCCCCAAAGCGCGCCGCTCTTGGACTCCTTCGCAATTGATTCTAGAAGCCGCGAATGTTCGGCAAGCTCATCGAGCGTCGCTCGGATCACTGGCAAAACGGCGTTCGAAATATCGATTTCGACCGAGGTTTGCGCTGTTTCATTGCTGAGCTCCATCCCAAGACTGCCCTGGCCTCGGGTCATGGCTAAGTAAACCTCGGCAAGCAATTGCGCGTCGAGTAGCGCGCCGTGCAAGGTACGGTGGGCATTGGAAATGCCATACCGGTCGCATAACGCGTCGAGGTTGTGACGCTTGCCTGGCGAGAGCTGCTTACTGAGCTCCAACGTATCGGTAACGCAAAGGCAGTAGTCGGTGAAACGACCTTTGCTTAACAACGCAAGCTCGGCATTTAGAAAGCCGACGTCAAAACTTGCGTTATGGATGACAACTTCCGAATCGCGCACGAACTCCACCAGCTCGTCCGCGATCTCCACAAACTTCGGCTTGTCAGCGAGAAACTCGTCGGTAATCCCGTGGACTTTCAATGCTTCGGGATCGCTGGATCGTTCGGGATTGATGTAGCGGTGAAAGTGCCGCGAGCTTACTCGTCGATCCAGGATCTCGACGCATCCGACTTCAATGATTCGGTCACCGGTTCGAAAATTAAGACCAGTGGTTTCGGTGTCGAGCACGACGATGCGCGGAGCTTGTGTCATGGATTTACTTAGATCAGTGAATCATGCGTTTGCCGCGACGACTTGACTTGGCGTAACGCGCGCACGATTTGCAAAGGTATAAATGGTGGGAATGACGAACAACGTAAGCAGCGTTCCGAAACTCATCCCGCCGACAATCACCCAGCCAATTTGTTGCCGCGTTTCAGCGCCCGCACCTGTCGCCAAGGCAAGCGGCACGGCACCGAACACCATGGCCAATGTCGTCATTAGGATGGGGCGAAGGCGTAATTCCGATGCCTCCACCACCGCGTCTAACGTTGAACGCCCTTGCTCTCGCAATTGATTCGCGAATTCGACGATCAAAATTCCGTGCTTAGTAATGAGGCCAACAAGCGTGACTAATCCGATTTGCGAATACACATTGAGCGAGCCACCCGCCATCATTAAGGTGCCAAGCGCTCCCGCGGTCGCGAGCGGCACCGTCAACATAATCATGAACGGATCGCGAAAACTCTCGAACTGCGCGGACAACACAAGGTAAATAAACGCGAGTGCGAGCACGAATGTCACGGCAAGACTCGAGCTTGAGTCCCGGAACTCGCGCGACTGGCCGTTAAGGTCGGTGGTATAGCCTGACTTGAGATGTTTATCGGCGACTTGGTCGAGAAACTGCAAGGCTTCGCCTAAGGAATAACCAGGCGCCAAGTTAGCCCGAATCGTTACCGCGCGACGTTGGCCAAAATGATTGAGTTCGCGCGGCGCAAGCGATTCATCAATACGCACCAAGGAAGACAACGGGATCATTTGATCGTTGCGTCCACGCATAAAGATTGTATTGATGTCGTCGGGCGAACTACGCTCATCGCGCGCGACTTGCACGATGACGTCGTACTGTTCGCCGTTACGTTTAAAACGCGTGACTTGACGGCCGCCGAGCATCGTCTCCAACGCACGGCCAATACTTTCGATTTGAATACCCGCATCGGCCGCCTTGTCGCGATCGATGCGCACGCGCAGCTCCGGACGATTAAGACGCAAATCGGTATCGGCGGCTTGCAAGCCTGGGTTTTTCGCGATGTCGGCCATCATCGCGTTCACCACCTTTTGAATTTCTTCGTAGGGCTCGGACGAAATCACGACGAAGTTGATTGGTTGTTCGCGCGGACCTTGTCCAAGCGACGGCGGCACCACGGGAAATGCCTGCACTCCGGGAATTTGCGTGAACGCGGGCGTGAGTTTGCGAGCGATATCGGTCACGTGTTGCGACCGCTCACCCCAGGGTAATAAACGCATGAAGGTAATGCCTTGCGTCACCGTGGGATTGCCGGCGACGACGAATAAGCGATCGACCTCGGGCAAATTCTTCGCGATGCCTTCGATGCGTTGCGCGTATCGCGCGGTGTAATCGATGGACGCCCCTTCCGGCCCGGTGATGATGGCGACGATCGTGCCGCGATCTTCCAACGGCGATAACTCTTTCTTCATCGACACCGCAAGCCACGCACTGCCGGCAAGCGTGGTCACGATAAGGACCGCGACGATCCATCTATTGGCAAGTGTCCAAAGCAAGGCGCGCCTGTAGCCGGTGGAAGTGGCGCTCAACACTCGCTCAATCGCGTTATAGACGCGGCCATGGCCTGCTTGATGCCGCAACATCAGCGAACACATCATCGGCGTGAGCGTGAGCGCGACGAACCCCGACACCAACACCGATCCCGCAAGCGTTAACGCGAATTCGATAAATAAACGCCCGATACGTCCCGGCGCGAAAGCGACGGGAGCGAATACCGCCGCGAGCGTTAACGTCATGGCGACCACCGCGAAACTAATTTCCTTCATACCGAGGAAGGCGGCTTCCTTACGAGGCATGCCCTCTTCGATATGCCGAAACACGTTTTCCAGCACGACGATGGCATCGTCAACCACCAGACCAATCGCCAACACGAGAGCGAGCAAGGTGAGCGTGTTGATCGAAAAACCAAATGCGTACATCAGCGCGAAGGCGCCGATCAACGACACCGGAATCGTGACGAGCGGAATAATCGCGGCACGCCAACTTCTTAGGAAAAAGAAAATGACGGCGGCGACCAGTAACACGGCTTCGCCGATCGTCTTGTAAACGTTATTGATCGCCTGCTCGATGAACACCGTTTGATCATTGGCAATGCGCACCTGCATGCCCACAGGCAGATCGCTTTCGATGCGCGGCAGTTCTTTACGTAGTGCGGTGGCGATGTCCAGCGGATTAGCGACGGCTTGCTTAATGATGCCCAGGGACACGGCGGGCGTGCCGTTGAAGCGAACAATCGTGCGTTCGTTTTGCGGCGCGACGCTTACGCTTGCGACATCGCGAATGCGTATGTTGGCGCCGCCGACATTGCGCACGATGACCTCGCCGAATTGCTCCGGCGTTTGTAAATCGGTTTGCGAAACGACGTTGAATTCACGCTGTTGGCTCTCGATTCGTCCAGCGGGAATTTCGACGTTTTGACGACGAATCGCATCTTCGACATCGGACGGTGAAAGCCGAAACGACGCGAGTCGATCGCGATCGAGATCGATGCGCATCGCATAACGACGCTCACCGAAGATGCGCACATCCGCCACGCCAGGCAGCGTTTGTAATCGAGGTTTGACGATGCGATTGGCGTAATCGGATATTTCGAGTTGATCGGCGCGATCACTGGTGAAGGCAAGCCAGATGATGGGATTGGCATCGGCCTCCACTTTCGAAATGATGGGCTCGTCGATGTCGGTGGGTAAACGTCCTCGCACGCGAGCCACGCGGTCGCGCACGTCGGCGGCGGCACCGTCTGGATCGCGCGTTAGTTTGAAGCGGATGGTGACTTGGCTTTGCTCCGATCGCGAGATGGACGTGATGACGTCCACGCCTTCAATGCCAGCGATCGAATCCTCCAAGGGCTTCGTGACTTGGCTTTCCATGATCTCGGCCGATGCGCCCGGATAGCGCGTCTCGACGTTCACCACGGGTTCGTCGATACGCGGGTATTCACGCACGGTGAGCCGCGTATACGACACGGCACCCACGAGCAACACGATCAGGGACAACACCGTCGCGAAGACGGGCCGGCGAATGCAAATATCGGACAAGCTCACGATTTTTCGCCTTTGGTTGTCGTGGCCGCCGGCGCGTTTGGCTCGGCCAAGCGAACGGGCGTGGCATCACCACGCAACTTGATTTGCCCAGCGACCACGACTAAATCATTCGCCTGCAAACCTTCGCGAATTTCAACGCGGCCGTCGCGTCGTAATCCGGTTTGAACCTGAAGACGCTGCGCGACCAAAGTACCGCTCACATCACTAACGCGATAAACAAAGTTCGTGCTTCCCGCGGGCACCAAGGCTTCCTCGGGAATCGTCAACGCATTCGCGCGTTCATCGAACACCAATCGAACACGCGCGAACATACCGGGACGCAAGGCCGCATCCGCATTATTGATACGACCTCGAACAAGCACGCTACGGCCGTTGGCATCGACTTGGGGATCGATGAGTCCGACGGTTAAATCGAACTGCCGACCAGGCAAGGCATCGGTCTCGACGATGAAACGCTGACCGACGCGGACCTGGCCGAGATAACGTTCGGGGATACGAAAGTCGATCTTCACCGTCGCGGTATCTTCAATCGCGACCATGTCTTGGCCTTCCTTGACGTAATCCCCCACCGCGATTTGACGCACGCCCACCGTGCCATCGAACGGTGCGCGAATCGCCGACTTCGCCAACCGAGTTTGCGCAAGCAGAACCGCCGATTCTTGAATCTTGAGCGTGGACGCAGCTTGGTCCTTAGCGCTTTCCGACACGAAATTTTGGCGCGCCAAGTCGGCCGTGCGTTCGTAATTCGATTTGGCAAGCGCGAGTTGCGCTTGTGCCTGCTGCAACTCCGCGCGGGCGATTGAATCGTCCAACTGGACCAGCACATCGCCACGCTTAACGCGCTGCCCTTCTCGAAATCCCAAGGCCGCGATACGACCGCTAATTTCAGGGCGCAGCACTACCGATTCATTGGATCGAACCGCACCCACCGCATTTAAATCGTCCACCAGCGATGTCTTCGTGACGCGCACCGCTTCCACCACTACCGGGCCGCTCGCTGAAACAGCCGCCGATTTTTCCGCCGGCGCGGCCGCCGTGTTAATGGCTTGCGACCGTACCGCCGGCCCTCGAAAATTGGCTAGCTCCCCCCCATGCCGCCACACGATGCCAGCCGAGATGATCGCGACAAGGCCGACGATACAAATCGCCCAAAACTTAGTTTTTTGACTCATTAGACTAGGCTCTCGCTACGCAAACACTTACCCAATGCTCTGCACTCCCCGGTTCGCGAGTTGGTCGGCGCGTTCGTTGCCCGGATGACCAGCATGGCCTTTTACCCAGTGCCAATCAATGCGATGGGCCGCCGCTGCTTGGTCGAGTTCACGCCACAGATCGTCGTTTTTCACGGGTTGCTTGGAAGCGGTCATCCAGCCGCGTGCCTTCCATTGCCGCAACCATTCGGTAATGCCTTTGTGAACGTATTGCGAGTCGGTGTAGAGCTTGACTGCGCATGGCCGCTTCAACGCTTTAAGAGCTTCGATGACCGCGCGCAGTTCCATTCGGTTATTGGTGGTAACACGCTCGCCGCCGAACAGTTCGCGTTCTTGATCGCCATAACGCATTAATACGCCCCACCCACCGGGGCCTGGGTTGCCCTTGCAAGCGCCGTCCGCGTAAATCTCCACAGCCGCTTCGGCCGTATTTGGTTGTGCTGCCGCCATAACGTTTTTTTCATGCTTCGCACGTCGTGCGATTCGAGGGTTGTTGTAGTGAGGATGATGTTTGCGCGTTCGCGCGATCGGTAATGGGGCGTTGCGCCGCGGGAGCGATTACCGCCGCTCGTTGTGGCCGCGCCTTCCAAGTCGGACCAATCAAACGCATGCCACGCACGCGCTTGACGGCCGCCAACATATAAACCGCGCCGAGGACTGGCCACCACCGATCGCCGGTGTCTTCCAAAAACGCGGTTTGTTTTAACCAACGCTCGGAATGCACGGCCGGCCGGTAACACCCAAAGCGCCCGCCTTCGACTTCAAAACTTAATAGCGTCAACCAATCCTTAAGGTGCGGCACGCTAATGAACTTCCCTGCACGAGGAAGAAAAGGTTGACCGGCGATACGACTAATGAGTTGTCGGGCGCCCCATAACGAATAAGGGTTAAAACACGTCACGATCAACTTGCCTTCGGGCACGAGCACACGTTCGGCCTCGCGCAGCAAACGGTGAGGCGCGGGCGAAAGTTCAAGTGCGTGCGGCAATACGAGAAGATCGATGCTTTGCGTCGCGAAGGGCAGTTCCTCGAACTGCGTAAGCAAGGCGGTGGTACAAGAGGCGTGGGATTCGAGTTCGGCAATCGATTCTCCCGCTCGCAATATTTGCGGCATCCGATTCGCGCGTAATGCATCGAGTTGCGGCAACCCAAGCTGTACCGCCGTGAAGCCAAAGATATTCGCGACTCGATCGTCAAACTGCGCTTGTTCCCAGGCGAGCACGTATCGGCCTGGCGGGGAATCGAGAAACCGAGCAAGCTCTGCGCTGGCGGCAAGGCCCGCGCCCCACGCACTAACGGCGTCGGGCACATCCAGCTCTTCTTGCTCGGATTCAGAATCTTGGCGTTTCATCACGGGTCCGCGAATTGCACTAACAAGCCGAACACGATTTTCTCAACCGCGCATTGCACGAGAGTACCGCTCATGTTCAACGTCGTGGCGTTGCCAGCTTTCACCGACAACTACCTTTGGCTACTCCACGCGCACTCGCATGCGATCGTGGTGGATCCAGGTGATGCGCGCGTTGTGCAAATGGCTCTCGATACGTACGGCCTCGCGCTCGACGCGATTTTACTCACCCATCATCATCCCGATCACACCGGTGGCGTGGCCGAGTTGGTCGCGCATCATGGTTGCCGCGTTATCGGACCGCGTCGCGAGCTGATCGCGCATATCAACGAATACGTGGCGGAAGGCGACTCGGTCGAGGTACTCGATGTCCGCTTCACGGTGCTTGAAGTGCCAGGTCATACGCAAGGTCATATTGCCTATTGGTGCGAAGCGGCCGCCCGTTTGTTTTGCGGCGATACCCTATTTGGCGCGGGATGCGGACGATTGCTTGGCGGCACGCCGGACCAAATGTGGAAATCGTTACGACGTTTATCCGCGTTGCCCGACGAAACCCAGGTGTATTGCGCGCATGAATACACCTTAGCCAATTTGCGCTTTGCTCGTGTGGTCGAGCCCGACAACTTAGCGATCGCCAATCGGGAGCAGCACGATGCCCTACAACGCAAAAACCGCTTACCCACCATACCAACCACCATTGGTCTCGAACGGCAAACCAACCCTTTCATTCGCGCCAACGAACCCTCCGTCATGCAACGAAGCGCGTCGATGGCGTCGGTCGAGTCGATTGCTCGGGAATTGGCGGCGTGGAGTCCAATTTCGCCCGAAGCTCGCAGTTTTGCCGTGCTGCGTGCCTGGAAAAACGTTTTTCGTTAATTCTTTCAAAAGCTTTTCGCCATATGCGACATATGTCCGGCAGCGCGAAATGCGTTTGTTAGACTGGCTTTGACATTCCCTTGATCACAGCAAGCCCATTCCGACTTTCGGATCGCGACGCTTGCGCCTACTCGTACTCACGATGATCGACACCACTCCATCGCCAACTTCATGTCGTTTATTTCGTTTGGCGTTGGGATGGGCGGTGGCCTTAAGCGTTACGGCCTGCGCGCATCTCGAACAACCCACTGTCCAAGATTCCACGGCGACTCCTAGCATTACGACGGACGCCGCTTCGGCATCGGCGACCGAGCCGACCATTAACGCCGGCGCGGCCGCTGGTCGCAAGACCACTGGAGTGCCCGAACCCGTCCCGCCCGTGCTTAAAACTGAAAACAGCGCGCCGTCAATGGTGATCGAAACACCCGAGCCCACCGCCAACGTCACCGTGTCGGACTTATGGGCGCGGATGCGAAGCGGATTTCGTATCGATCCGCTCACCGGCCCGTTAGTGGAAAAGCACGAGCAGTGGTACGCGAGCCGCCCCGACTACGTCCAACGCATGACCGAACGCGCCGGCCGTTATCTGTACTTCATTCTTGAAGAGGTCGAACGCCGCAACATGCCAAGCGAAGTCGCGCTGCTGCCGTTCATCGAAAGCGCGTTCAACCCTCAAGCGCTTTCCACCGCCAAAGCCTCGGGCATGTGGCAATTCATTCCCGGCACGGGGCGTAATTTCGGTTTGCGTCAAACCATGTTTCACGATGAGCGGCGCGATGTCTTGGAATCCACGCGAGCCGCGCTCGACTATCTCGAAAAACTACACGCGATGTTCGGCGATTGGCCGCTTGCGTTCGCCGCGTATAACTGTGGCGAAGGCAACGTGCAGCGCGCTATCGAGCGCAATCGGCGCGCGGGCAAACCAACGGACTACATGAGCTTGTCCTTGCCCGACGAAACCCGCAATTACGTTCCCAAATTGCAAGCGGTCGAAAACATCGTCGCGCAACCAGAACGCTTTGGCTTGGCCTTGCCGAAGTTTGAAAACGAACAGTATTTCGTCGCCGTGACCAAGAAGCGCGATATCGACGTGCATCGCGCCGCCGCGTTCGCGGGTATGACGGTCGATGAGTTTCTTGCGCTCAATCCGTCGTTCAACAAACCGGTGATCATCGGCGCGATGCAGCCGCAAATTCTGCTGCCACGCGATAAGGTCGCGCAGTTCCAGGCGAACGTGGATTTCGCGCAAGGTCCGTTGTCGTCGTACACCGTGTACAAGGTAACGAGCCGCGAAAAACTCGATGCGATCGCGACGAAGTTCAAGACGAGCGCCGACCATTTGCGCGAGCTCAATGGCCTGCCGCGCAACATCGTGTTGCGCCCGGGCGCGACGTTGCTCGTGCCGAGGCCCGACGACATGAAGCAGGACATTTCCAGCGACGTGGTCGAGTCCGCCGCCCTGCTATACGACCCCGAAGTGAGGTTGCGGCGAACCACGGTGGCCGCGCGCAAGGGCGATACATTGGTGTCGCTTGCGAAACGTCACGGCGTGAGCGTCGCGCAATTGCGCGAATGGAATAGCGGCGCTCGTGATCGTCCGTCGACTGGCCAAACGTTCGTGGTGTATCGACCAGCAGTCGTCGCGCGCGCGAGCAACAACAACGTGCGTCGTACTGCCGCGAAGCGCCCGACCACCGCGGTCGCCGCAAAATCAACGGGGACCAAAACCGCGTCTCGTGGCCGCTCAAACACGAAGACCGCGGTGGCTCATTCGGACTCCAACAAACGAACCCGATCGACCAAGACCAATATCGCTCGCCAAAATTCCAGCACGATCAAAGCCGCGTCGCGTTAATACGACTTAGGTTTTGCTAATCGTCGTAGCCAATTGGAACGGGTTGGCGATCGAACACGACCGTAATGAGACAGCCTGGCAAGGCAGTTTCGGCGGCATCGTGTCGCGTGGTCGCCGCGGTGCTTGCATGACCGATATCGATCGTCGCCTTATGTTGTTGCGCGATCTCGCGCACGATGGCGAGGCCGAGCCCAGATCCATCCTGTCCCGAGCCCAACACGCGATAAAACCGCTCGAATACCAAGGCTCGTTCAACCTCCGGAATGCCCGGCCCGCTATCTTCGACTTGCAGCAAGGCGCGCACGGGCATTGCCTCGGCCGTGACGCGTACCGTGATTCGTCCACCCGACGGCGTGTAGCGCAACGCGTTATCGAGTAGGTTTTTAATCAACTCCGCCAGCAATAGCGGATGGCCGCGCACCAACACTGGCCGGCCGACCGACTCGAAGCCGAGATCGATTTGCTTCGCCCACGCGGCATCAAAAAACGGAATGACTGCGGCGCGCGCGACGTCCGCTAAATCGAGCAACTCAAAACGTGGTTTCGATTCCTCGGCCTGGCCTTCCGCGCGCGCCAAGGCAAGCAATTGATTGATGAGATGCGTCGCACGTTCACTGCTCGTGGCGAGTTGACGCAAGCTGCGCTTAAGCTCGTCCGGATCGTCTTGCCGCAACGCCAACTCGGCTTGCGTGCGCAACCCGGCGAGCGGCGTTTTCATTTGATGAGCCGCGTCGGCGATGAATCGCTGTTGCGCCCGTACCGCGTTCGATACTCGATCGAGCATGTCGTTGAATGCATGAACAAGCGGCGCGACTTCTTGCGGCGCCTCTCGTGGATCGATGCGGCTTAAGTCGTCTGGCCGACGGGCGTGAATGCGATTAGCCAACGTCCGCAACGGACGAATACCGCGCGACAGTCCCGCCCACACCAACAACACGGCCACCGGCAGGATGAGGAACTGCGGCAGGTTGACGCCCTTGATGATTTCGTTGGCCAGCTTGGATCGCTTATCCAACGTTTCAGCCACTTGAACCAACGGCGGTCGGGCGACGTGCGGGCTCGGCGCGCGGCTCTTGGTGCCGACATACAAATACGCGACACGCACTTCCGCGCCCTTAAACTTTTGATTACGAAACCGTACAACGCCCAAGGGCGGATCGACTTCATCGGGTGGCAATGGCAAATCAGCCTCGCCGCCTAAAAACTGCCCGCCCATCCCCAGCACCTGGAAGTACATCGTGTCGGTCTCGTCGGCATGCAAGATGTCGCGCGCGGCGATCGGGAGTGAAAACTCCGCGGCGGGACCTTCGATAAAGCGTATTTGCTGTGCGAGCACGCGGACGGACGCTTCCATCGCGCGATCGAATGGCGCGTCGGCGATGGATTGCGCGATCAAATAAGTCGCCGCGATCGACAGCGGCCAAATCAGCAACAGCGGGGCGAGCATCCAATCGAGAATCTCGCCGAACAACGATCGTTCGCTTGGTACGGCCGAGGCGGAGCGCGCTTCGATTTTCGTCGGCGAATCAACGACTGCTGCGCGAAGCTTCATGCAACGGGCCGATGATCGGCGGCGGGTTCGTTCCAGCGCTCAAGGCAATACCCAAGTCCACGTACGGTCGCGATGCGAATGCCGCCGCCTTCGATTTTCTTGCGTAGCCGATGAACGTAAACCTCGATCGCGTTGTTCGATACCTCCTCGCCCCATTCGCAAAGATGGTCGACGAGCTGTTCCTTCGAGACGAGTCGCCCGGTGCGCTGTAGCAATACTTCGAGCAGGCCAATCTCGCGCGCGGATAAATCGAGTGGATGATCATGCAAATGCGCGACGCGTCCCACCGCGTCGAACGCCAACGGACCATGCTTGACGAGCGTGGGCCCTCCTCCGGCGCCACGCCGCGTCAGTGCGCGGACCCGGGCTTCGAGCTCCGACAAGGCGAATGGCTTGGCCATGTAATCGTCGGCGCCAAAATCCAATCCGCGCACGCGGTCGTCGATTGCATCCGCCGCGGTCAGGATCAAAACGGGAACGTGAGAATTGCGAGCGCGTAGGCGCCGCAACACTTCAAGTCCGGCTAGGCGCGGCAATCCCAAATCGAGAATGAGTAAATCGTAGGTTTGCGCGGTCAATGCCGTATCGGCATCCATTCCGTCGCGCACGCAGTCCACGGCATAACCGCCCTGGCGCAATGAACGTTGCAAGCCATCGGCGAGAACGTTGTCATCTTCGGCAATAAGGATGCGCATAACGTCGAGGGGGGCTGTGAGAGCACAAGCATACGCTTGGCCACTGGGTTCATCGCACCGCATGTACGCGACGAATAAAAAAACGCGTGTGACGAATGCCGCAATGGCATTCGTCACACGCGCTTACGACAGTCTCGACGACTCTCTAAAAGTTAAGCCGTGCGGCTCAAGTCGCGTAGGCCCCGCTTGGGATGCTGGGAGCCCGTTTAGTAGATGCGGCTTTCGCGGCCAGGTTGTTCAAATCTTCCGTTCGCCGTGTCGCCCCGAGCGCGGCCAACCCTTGCGCAAGATAGGTTTCCAGGGCGTGCGCATGCTCTAGATCTTGCGGGCCAAAATGCGCGATACGGCCTTGGTCATCAAACGGCGGCGGATCTTCGAAGTGGAACACCGCCGGCTGCGTCGCGCCCGAACTGCGGCGCTTGTAATGCTTACTGGCCAACGCGTCCGATCGGTTCACCAGATGCACGTTGCGAGTGCCGCTTACCCAATCGTCACCATAGGGGGCGCCCAGCGTGAACACGGTGATGGAATCAAGCGCGGCGGTGGCACGGGTCAACGCGGCGTCGCTGCTGGAGTCGGTATCGCCGGAGCTTCGCGGCAATTGCGCGCGATACCGGCCGAACAATAATGCGCGCGCCATTTTGAGCGCCCGGCGTAATTGCTCGGCACCAGCGGCATAAGCGACAACCGTCAATGGTCGGCGCGTGTAGGCACGCTCGGCCATCAAATAAGCCATGACCACCACCAAATCGGACGCGCCTTCATCGCCTAGTGCGGGCAACGCCTCGGCGACCGTATCGGCCGGGGCGGGATGCACGATGCCGATCACCGGTACATACGCGAAATTGGCATAGGCTCGTAACGCCGCGGCACCGTCCAACGGAGATGTCGTCGGGTCGCCGATGAATAAAACCGGTTCGTTGCTACGAACGCCCAACCCCGCTGGATAAACCGGCGGCACCGACTCGAACGAATGCTCGAGCGGCGAATACAAGGTGCATCCGCCAACACCTCGCGTATCGATGGCGGCGCCCACGAAATAACCACCAAAACTGGGTAAGGCCTCTATTTCGGACGATTCTTCGTGGGCCGCGATAGCGTGCTGCTGCGTTTGTGTTTGCGTATTCACGGACGTTAGGCTTTCTTCCACCGATTCAATCGATGCCGCGACGGTCGTTTGAGCGGCGGGCGGATCAATAGGAATTTCGACGCGCCCGGTGACTGGGCGGAGTTGCATGGTCGTCGAACGCCATACACCCAAGGAGCCAAAAGCGGCTTGCGTTGGTGTGGGCTGCTCTCGAGTATTCGTAGTCATTTCGTCGTACCCCCCAAGGTTCCATGGAGGCTTCGTCCAGGACGCTCGGAATGTGCGATTTATCGCAGATGAATGGGCGATTTTTTAGGACTTTTTGAGGTTCTATTGCGCCGCAGCAGTGAAATACGTCACGCAAATCGGCGCTGCGATCTTAATTATCGTAGCGGGCGGTATTTATGGCGTCACGAGTGGCGCGAGCGGCGCCACTCGCCGCCCGGGCAAACTCCACGTCACCGCGCGCATAAAGAATCGCGCGCGAGCTGCTGATCAATAAGCC
>DASTRU010000303.1:0-14310 GCA_035761045.1 Burkholderiaceae bacterium
ATCTGCGCGGGCTGCGCGAATACGGCAATTGGCTCGACATTTGCATCGGACCGGCGCGTTGCGCGGTCGTGCTGCCCGACATGCCAGGCGACGCCTTGCAACCGCGCTTGCCCGAACAACGCTGCCAACGGGAGTCGTCATGAAACCAGTCCGCGCGCGAGCGTTGCGTCATATGGGCGAGGCGATCATCGCGCTTGTGTTCGCGTCGATGTGCGCCGGAGCGCAAGCGCAACTTATTAGCTGCGGTTTTAGCGGCGGGGTCAACGCGCTGTCCTTCGGCTCGTACACCGGGTTTTCAAGCGCCAGCGCGACGACGCAAATCCGCGTGAGTTGCCTGGGCGCGGCCGTGTTCGTGCCGATCCAACTCAAGCTCAGCGCGGGCAATGCGTTCGGTTATTCGCCGCGGCGCTTGAGCGGGGGCGGCAATACCTTGGCCTACAACTTGTACCTAGACGCGGCCAACACGCGCGTATGGGGCGACGGCACCGGCGGCACCGAGTACCTATCGCAAAGCATCGTGATCTCGCTCGGCACGCAAACCTTCACGGTGTACGGCTTCATCCCCGCCGGCCAATCCCCGCCGCCCGGCACCTACACCGCCACCATCACCGCCACGCTTACGTTTTAAGCGCGACGCGCGATCAGCGCAGCGGCACGCATGGGCCTTCGAGGATGAAGGCGGCCGGTTTGCCGCCGTCGTGAATCGGGCCGGCTTCGACCGATATCGCAAGACGCGGTTGGTCGGCGAACAAGGAGTCGGCCGGCGCGCCGAGTTCGAGTTGCACTCGACCGCCGTCATTGGCGGTTTGCGACGGCAGCGCGCCCAAGGCGAACGGCGCGCGACCACGCGGCACGACCCAAAGCTGCAGCGCCTTGTCCGGCGGCGTCGGCACGCGGGTAATGAAATTCAAGGTTAGGCGCGTGCCTTGACGCGGCGCGCCCGCCACCGCCACCGGTAGGCCGCGCGCGTCGGTCAATACGCCGACATGGCCTTGCGGCAGGCGCTGTTCATGACGCGCGAAGTCGTCGAGCGAGATCACCGCGTCGGGCGCCATGCGAACGACGAGCCCCACGAGCAGCGCGCCGCCCACGCTCGCGGCGACCAGCCCGCGCCAGGTGAACACGCGCGCCGGTGAGCGCGGGCGAAACAACGCGGGCGGCGCGCCCGTGCGCGTGGCGATCGCGGTCCAGCTATCGCTTGAAGGCGCCACGGGCGGCAAAACGTCGTAAAGCCGCGCCAATCGCCGTTCCCACGCATGAGACGCGGCACGCGCCGTGGGCTGTTCGCGCAACACGTGTTCGAAACGCCGCGCCGCGTTGGGCGGCAGCAAGCCCAACGCATGGTCCGCCGCGAGCCGATCGAGCAAGGCGGCGCGGTCGAGTTTCATGAGGTCTTGTCCAAGCGTTGCTTGAGATGCGCGAGCGCGCGCCGCAGTCCCGCGCGCACGGTCGACACCGGTAGGTTCAAGCGCCGCGCGATGTCGTGCGCCGACATGCCGTCGTACAAGGCCCAGGCGAAGGCGCGTCGATGCGTGACGCTCAACGCCCGCCAATCCTCGGTGCAACCGATGAGGGCAATAGCGTCGTCCAACACGTCGGCCGCGTCTGGTGGCGTGGCGTGGTCGGCCAAGGCCGCGTGTGGCTGGCGGCGACTACGGTCAAGCGCCTTGCGTCTTAGGATCGTCACCAGCCACGCCATCGGCGGCAAGGCGTCCGATGGATAGGAACGCGCTTGCTGCCATACCGCGACGAAGGTGTCTTGCAAGGCGCGCTCGGCCAAATCGCGCCGATTCAACAAGCGCAGCGCGATCGCCAATAAATGCGCGCTCGTCGCGTCGTACACGCGCTTGAACGCGTCGCGATCGCCAATCGCCACGCGTTCGAGCGCATGTTGCAAATCGGCGGAAGTGGTCATGGGCGGCGAAAGCGCATCGCGATCAACGAGTACCGAACAGCCGGTCCCCCGCATCTCCCAGGCCCGGCACGATGTAGGCGTTGGCGTCGAGCCGTTCGTCGAGCGCGGCGACATATACCGGCACGTCCGGATGCGCGGCCGCGAACGCGCTCATGCCCTCGGGCGACGCGACGAGCGCGAGAAAACGGATGTCGCGCGCGGCCACGCCACGCTCGCGCAACACGCCCACCGCGTGAATGGCCGAGCCGCCGGTGCCGATCATCGGATCGACCACGATGAATTGCCGTCCATCGATTTCAGGCAGACGCACGTAGTACTCCACCGGCGCGTGCGCGGCATCGCGATACACGCCCACATGACCCACGCGCGCCGACGGAATCAGTTCGAGCAAACCATCGGCCATGCCAATGCCCGCGCGCAGCACCGGCACGATGGCGAGCTTGCGACCGGCGATCACCGGCGCGTCCATCGGCGCGAGCGGCGTCTCGATGCGTTCGGTGGTGAGCGGCAAATCGCGCGTGAGTTCGTAGCCCATGAGGAGAGTCAGTTCTCGCAGCAAGGTACGAAAAGTCCGCGTGGACGTGGTGC
Source organism: Burkholderiaceae bacterium (assembly GCA_035761045.1). Taxonomy (GTDB): domain Bacteria; phylum Pseudomonadota; class Gammaproteobacteria; order Burkholderiales; family Burkholderiaceae_E; genus DASTRU01. The sequence continues at coordinate 2,504 of DASTRU010000303.1, forward strand.
GGTCGCGCATATGCGACAGCTTGTGTTGGATCAGCGGATGGTCAAGCACGAAGAGTTGAGGAAAACGCGAGTCACGACGCACGAGGAGGCTTTCGTAATAAGAAATCAGAACGGTTAGGCGCGGCGCTTGCTACGAGCTCGCTCGTCATGAACGAATCGACGCAATGCGTATGCACGATTGTGGGCGCACGTGAATGGTGAGTGCATCCACCAAAGCAACAGTGCCTCGCGGCTTTAAACGGTTGCTCGGCGCGCAATTTCTCTCATCGCTTGGCGATCACGCGGCCTTGATCGTCGCGATCGCCATGCTGGAGGCACGCAGCGCGCCGGCATGGACGACGCCGCTATTGAAGTTCGTCTTCATCGCGTCGTATGTCGTATTCGCCTTCGTCGTTGGCGCGATCGCCGATCGCTGGCCCAAGGCGCGTGTCATGACGGTGACGAATGCGTTGAAGGCCGCCGGATGCGCGCTCATGCTCGCCGACGTGCATCCCTTGCTCGCCTATGCGCTGATCGGCTTTGGCGCGGCGGCGTATTCGCCGGCCAAGGTCGGACTCATGCTCGAGTTGTTGCCGGCCGAGCGTTTGGTGTTCGCCAACGCGTGGCTCGAAGGCGTCACGATCGCTTCGGTCATCTTGGGCACGGTGCTTGGTGGCGCGCTCGTCAGCGCCGAGTTCGCGCGTTGGGTGGCCGCGTCGGCGGCGCTGACATCGCCGGCGCTGCACGCGGCGGTGATCGCCGTCATCGCGACGTATGGCGCGGCGGCCGTCGTCAACATCGTTTTGCCTGGGCCGCGCGTTGTTTCAACGGCATCGCCGTCCTTGGTCGCGCCGGCCGACCTCGTGCGCGAATTCGCGCGGGCCTTCATGGTGTTGTTGCGCGATCCACCCGCGCGCGTCGCGCTTGCGGTCACCACCTTGCTATGGGGCGTGAGCGCGGTGTTTCAGTTCGTGGTCATCGATTACGGCCGGCTCGCGCTCGACCTCGCGCTTGACCGCGCCTCGATGCTTCAAGGCGTCGTCGCCATTGGGGTAACGATGGGCGCCGTGCTGGCCTCGCGCGCCATCGCGCTCGATCGCGCGCTCACGGTGCTGCCCTTAGGACTTGCGTTTGGTCCGCTCGTGATCGCGTTGCTTCCCGTGCAGTCCTTAGTCCTGGCCGCGCTCATGATGACCACGGTCGGACTGACCGCCGGTTTTTTCATCGTGCCGATGAACGCGCTGCTACAACAACGCGGTCATCAATTCGCTAATGCCGGGCAATCGATCGCCGTGCAAAACTTTTGTGAAAACCTAAGTGTCATGGTGATGTTGGCCGTGTATGCGTTGCTGCGCGCGAGCGTCACCTTCGAGACGGTGGTGATCGTGTTCGGCGTGTGGACCTTAGGCGCGATGGCCGCGATCTTAGGATTCGACCATCGTTCGCGTGGCAGGCAAGCCACAGTACCTTTTTTTCATTAGTCGTCATGCCCATACGTGCGACGACGTCGGAGAACATCGATTACCAAGGCGCGTGGCGTTTAGTGATCGCGTTCACAAACAACGCGCCGTTGCGAAACAGTACGTCATTAGTTTGTTACGTCCGGCTACAATGCCGAGGACTTATCCGTGATCTCACGGGTCGAGGACAAGTGTTCGCGTTAATCGCGACCCGCAGCCATCGGAGCGCTTCGTGGATGGACGCATAAGGAAGTTCGCCTTGCTCGTGCTGGCGGTGTGCGCTTTAGTCGGAGCCGCGGTCGCTTGGCTTCAACGCACCGCCGCGGTCGATGCCGTGGGCGCTTCGCAGTGGGTGGAGCACACACAGGCCGTGCGTCTACGCGCGGAACGCGTGCGCGCGACGCTCTACCGGGTCAATGGCTCGGTCGCGAATTACATGCTTGAACGCAACGGCAGCTTCGCCGAACGTTTCGCCGAGGCGCGCGCATCGCTCGCGCAAACATTGGGCGAATTAAACGAACTCACCCGCGACAACGCCGCGCAACAAGAGCGGCTCGCCAAACTCGCGCCCGAGATTCGCGGCTATCTCGATGATTTGCGTCGTTTCATGAGCGATCCGGCCGCGAGCCAATCGGTCACGCTCGCGCAAATACAACTTAGGCTCGATCAAATCGTGATGGAGCTCGATCGCTTCGATGCGACCGAGGCCGCGCTTTTAGCCTCGCGTCGCGAGGATATGCAGCGCGAGCGCGCGCGTTTGATGGTGTCGGTGGCGCTCGGCGCATTCGCCTTGTGTTTGTTGTTCGGCGCCTTGGTTGTCGCGCTCATGACGGCCGAAACACGCCGGCGCACCGCCGAAGCCGAGGCGCGGTATCGCTACTTATTCCAGCTCAATCCCATGCCGATGTGGGTGTTCGATACCGAGAGCTTGCGTTTTCTCGACGTGAATGAAGTGGCCCTGCATAAGTACGGCTATTCGCGCGAACAATTCTTGCAACTCACCTTGCGCGATGTTCGTCCCTCGGAAGAAGTGCCGGCGATGGAGGCGGCCGTCATCGCCAATCAACAATCCCAGCGCATTTGGCGTCATCGGCTTGGCGATGGTTCGCTCGTGGACGTGTTGATCCATACGCGCGACGTCTTCATCGAAGGCCGTCGCGCGCGCATGGCGGTGGTCGAAGACGTCTCCGAGCGCGAACGCGCGTTGAGCCTGCTCGCGCATCGCGAGGAACAATTGCTCGCGCTGTCGCGCGGCCTCATGACCGCGCAAGAAGACGAACGCCGCGCGATCGCGCGCGAGCTGCACGACGATCTCGTGCAATCGCTGGCCGCGGTCAAGCTTGCGATCAACTTCGCGCAACGCGAGACGCAAACCACCGGTTCGCGCGTGCGCCTTGGCGATGCCTCGCGGCAAATCGACGACATGATCACGCGGGTTCGCGATCGCGCGCTCGATTTGCATCCGGCCGTGCTCGACGAAGTCGGCCTCGTGCCCGCGCTCGAGTGGTACTGCGACCGTGAAACGGAGCGCCGGCAACTACCGGTGCGCGTGGAGTCGATGGGCAATATTCGCCGCCTTGACCCAGTCGTGGAACTCACCGCTTATCGCATCGTTCAAGAAGCGGTGGGCAACGCCGTGCGCCATAGCGGCGCTAGTCGCGTCGATGTCTCGGTGCATGCCGCCGATGGCCGATTGCATGTATTGATCCGCGACGATGGTTGCGGCATGGCCACGGTGACGGTGCCCAGCGAAACACGACGTTCGCTCGGTTTGCGCAGCATGAACGAGCGCGCCGAAGCCCTTGGCGGAACCTTGAAGATCGATAGCGCGCCGGGGCACGGAACCACCGTGCGCGCCGAATTGCCAACCCTTGCGACGGAGACCGCATGATCCGTAAAAAAATACTGTTGGCCGATGACCATCGCTTGGTGCGCGCGGGTTTACGCATGATCATCGAGCAGATCGCGGATTTCGAGGTAGCGGCCGAAGTCGGCGACGGATTGGAAGCCGTGCGCGCGGCCCGCCAAATTCAACCCGACGTCGCGTTGGTCGATCTCACCATGCCGCGCATGAACGGTCTCGAGGCGATCGCGCAAATCGCGCGCATGACGCCTCGCGTGCGCGTCATCGCGTTGTCGATGCACACCACCGAGCATCACGTGGTCGAGGCGCTCAAGGCTGGCGCGGTCGGCTATGTCGTCAAGGACGCGGCGGCCGAGGAACTCGAAGCCGCGTTGCGCGCGGTGTCGAGCGATCAATCGTGGTTGAGCCCGCAAGTCTCCGACACGGTACTAAGCCGCCTCGTGCGCCATGCGCGCGGCGAGGAAGACGTGGCGGTATCCACCGAGGGCGAACCGTTGACCGCGCGTCAGCGCGAGGTGTTGCAACTCGTCGCCGAGGGCCATTCGACGCGCGAGATCGCCGATTTGCTGCATATCAGCGTCAAGACCGTCGAAACCCATCGCGCCGAATTGATGCGTCGGCTCGATATCCACGACATCGCCGGGTTGACGCGGTATGCGATTCGCCACGGAATCGTGACGCCCGAGCGCTGACGCCCGAGCGCTGACGCCAAGGTTCAGGTCGCCCCTGACGATTGAACGCGCAGCCAGCCCGATGCTCGCGCGGCACCGCGCCGCTTAAGGTGCGAGGTATGGTGATTCGAGCACGCGCGTCGGGCGCGAGGCCGCATCGCCCGACTGCCGCCAATAATGAAAACCCTAATCGCCGCGAATGCTGAAATCGATGACAGCGAAGGCGCGCGTTTAGCGGCGTTGGCTTCCTACGGCGTGCTCGACACGCCGCCCGAGCCGCAATTCGACACGATCACCGATTTGGCCGCGCACTTGTGCGGCACGCCGATCGCGCTTGTAAGCCTCGTCACCGATACGAGGCAATGGTTCAAGTCCAACCATGGATTGACCGGCGTATGCGAAACGCCGCGCGAGTTGGCGTTTTGCGCGCACGCGGTGCAAGCGCGTGCTCCACTCATCGTGGAAGAAACGCATGACGACGCGCGGTTCGCCCGCCATCCGTTGGTATTGGGCGCGCCTTTTATCCGCGCATACGCCGGGTATCCGCTGATCGACGAGCATGGCCACGCGCTTGGCACGCTATGCGTGATCGATAACAAGCCGCGCCCGTTCACGCCCGCCCATCAAGACGTGCTCAAGCGCTTGGCGCACCTTGTCGTCACGCTATTAAGTGGTCGGCGCAATGCGTTCGACCATCAACAATCGCTCGACGGCTTGGACCGCGACGACGACGAAATTCTCGTCGTGCGCGCCCAGGACGCGCACGTGCTGTATGCCAACCAACGCGCGCAAGAACGCCGACTCGCCGACCCGCGTCGAGCGTCCCGCGCCTTGCCTTGTCCGATCGAACATTTCGTGGCGTGGACCGATGCGCCCGCGTTGATCGCGCGGCTGGAGCCGGTGATCGAGGGCGCGCGCCAGCAAATGGAATTCGACGCCAGCGAACCGCTGCCCGACGGGCAAGTACGCCCGGTCTCGATCCGCGCCTATCACTACCGCGACGCGGGCCGTGATTTCGTGCTCATTCGCATTCACGACATGTGCGAACAGCGCAAGGCGGAATTTTTGATCGGCCAAGCCCGCGAACGCGCCAATCTCGCATTGGGTGTCGCGCAATGCGGCGTGATCGATTGGAATATGCACGCCGACGTCGCGCATCTGTCGCCGCCGTTACGGCAATTGTTGAATCTGCCGTCCGATGCCACGTCGCTTACGCGGCGCGAATGGACGGGCATGCTCGTTCCCGAGGACGAACCGAAGTGGCGCGAAGCCGTGCGCTTTCACATCGAACAAAAAACGGATCGCTACGTCGTGGAATACCAAGTCCGGGTAGGCGACCGCCAAATCAAGCGCGTGCGTGAAGTCGGCCGTTTGGTGCCCAATGAACTGCCGGACGCGCCACGACGCGTCGTCGCGCTCATCGCCGAAGTCGCGACGCTGAACGGCGCCGCCACCGCCCCCACCTTGCACGCCCTGACCTCGCCGCTCAACGAGCCGCAGCGCGAGATCGCCACCCGCGCCGAACAAGAGCGCATCGACACGGCGTTCAATTGCGTTGGTCAGCGCCTGGTCGACGACATCAGCATGCCGTTACGCATCGTGTCCACCTTCGTGCGCGATGCCGCGCCCACCATACTGTCGCGCGAGAAACGCTTGCCCGCGCGATTGGTGCCGGTGGCCGAGGCGCTCACGCGGATTGAACGAGTGTCGGCGGCGCTCGCCAATTTCATGGCGGATTTAAGCCGCTCGCTTAAACGCGCCAACTGCGACTTGAACGCCGAGTTTCACGCGGTATGGAATGTTTTGGGCGCGGCGAACGTGGCCAACATTCGTATCGATCCATTGCCTAATGTGCATGCCGATCCGATCGCGATGCGTCGCGTCGCCGAGGTGTTGTTGTCCAACGCGGTTAAGTTCGCGCGCGACGGCGAGCGCGCGGCCATCGAAGTGAGCGTCGAACGCTATGGCGACGGCGAAGTCGTGATCGCGGTGCGCGACAACGGGGTTGGCTTTCCCGACGATCTGGCCATGCAGTTGTTTCAACCATTCGCGCGATTGCATGGCGGCCGCTTCCAAGGCGTGGGCTTAGGACTCGCCGCGATGCGCAGCATGGTCGAACGCCACGGCGGACGGGTATGGGCGATGAACAATCCCGAGCACGGCGCATCGTTTTATTTCGCCTTGCCGGAACGGCGCCAACAGCGGCGCGTACCGGTCGCGCACGAGGTGGCGACAAGCGACGAACGCGCCTCGACATAACGCATGGCGTGGCGCCAAGGGTGGCGGGCGCGAACAATGCTTGTCGAACAAGGGCGATGGATAAGGATTGGCTTCATCCATCGCCTTCGACGAGGTCAGTAAAGTGTCGCCATGACATCCCGCCTGCCTAGCTTGTTCGTATCGCATGGCGCCCCGACGCTCGCTTTGCAACCGGGCCGCGCGGGCGCCGCGCTAGCCGCGTTCGCGCATACGATGCCCACGCCACGCGCGGTACTCGTCGTCTCGCCGCATTGGAGCACCTCCACGCTTCAAGTTACCGCGCGCGATCGGCAAGAGGCGTGGCATGACTTTCGTGGTTTTCCACGCGCGCTTTACGCGTTGCGTTACGACGCGCCGGGCGATCCCGCCTTGGCCCAACGCGTTCGCGACATGCTGGCCAATGCGGGTATCGCCTGCGAGCTAGACGCCACGCGCGCGCTCGATCACGGCGCATGGGTGCCGCTGCGTCTTATGTATCCGCAAGCGAATATTCCCGTCGTGCAACTGTCGTTGTTATCGAGTGAAGACGCGCGCGTGCAATGGAAGATTGGCGCCGCGCTTAGCGCCTTGCGCGATGAAGGCGTGCTCGTTCTCACCTCGGGCAGCTTCACGCATAACTTGCACGAGTTCGATCCGCTCGTCGCGCACGACGCGCCACCCGATCCGTATGTCGAGGAATTTCGCGCGTGGATGATCAAGGCGTTGATCGCCGGCGATCGCACCGCCTTGCTTGATTGGCGAACCCGCGCGCCGCATGCGATGCGCGCGCATCCCACCGATGAACATTTATTACCCTTGTTCATCGCCTTGAGCGCGGCTGGCGAACGCTTCACGCCCGTCATGCGACTCACCGATGAAGTCACCTACGGCATGTTGGCCATGGACGCGTTCGCATTCAACGCCTAAGCGCGGGACTTGAACTTTTTTCGTCACGACAAGAAAGGCTAATGACATGAAGCTGTATTACTCCCCCGGCGCATGCTCGCTCTCGCCGCATATCGCGTTGATCGAAGCCGGCTTACCGTTCGAGGCGATCAAGGCGGACCTAAGCACCAAGAAAGCCGACGATGGCAACGACCTCATGCGCCTTACCGGCAAGGGCCAAGTGCCCGTGCTCGTATTGGATGACGGCACGGTATTAAGCGAAGGGCCCGCCGTGGTGCAGTGGATCGCCGATCAAGTGCCCGAGAAGAATCTCGCTCCGCGTTGGGGAACGCCCGAACGTTATCAATTGATCTCGCTACTTAACTTTCTAACATCGGACATTCATAAAACCTTCGGTCCGTTGTTCAGCCAAGATTTCAGCGAGGAGGTAAAGGATAAGTTTCGTGCGTTGCTCGGTAAAAAATTCGATTGGCTCGTGCAGCGTCTTGGCGATCAATCGTTTTTATTGAGCGACCAATTCACCGTGGCCGACGCGTACTTATTCACCATGCTGGGGTGGACGAAGCATGTCGGCATCGATCTTTCCAAATGGCCCAAGCTCGTGGAGTACCAAGCTCGCATTGGCGCACGGCCTTCGGTGCGTACCGCATTGCAAGCGGAGCATGGGCGCGCGCATTGACGCGCATTACAGCGCGGCGCCTAGGCCAGTAAGGTAAGTATCGGTGGCTCGCGCGCCTTCGCGTTCCAAATCGAACGCGTCGGGCGCGAGCATCCAGTTTTGAATCAAGCCGTCCATCAAGGCATGCAGCCCGATCGCCGCCGAGCGCGCGTTCACGCCGTGCGCCAATTGGCCTTGCTTGATGGCGAGCTTGAGTCCGCGCTCCACGTGCGACAAACACCCCGAACGACTTTCCAAATGTCGATCGCGCGCGGCCGACATTTCATCCACGTACTCGACCTTATGACTCACGATTTCGAACACGCGTCGTGCTTGCGGATCGCGCGCGGCGCGGCGTAACGCATCGCGAATCGACGTACGAATTTGCGCGATCGGATCCTCGTGCGCGTCGATGCGATGCACCGTCTCTTCGATCGGCAGCACCACGCGCTCGATCATCGCGCCAAATAAGTCGGCCTTGTTCTCGAAGTGCCAATACACCGCGCCACGTGTTACTCCGGCTGCTTCTGCGATGTCGGCTAATGAAGTGCGTGACACGCCACGTGCTTGAAACAAGGTTTCGGCAACATCGAGTAGACGATTGCGCGTTTCGAGCGCTTCTTCCTTCGTGCGACGAACCATTCGAGCGCTGCCTTCCCGCGATATGAGTTGAATGGGGGCGCACTTTACATACATTCGCGAATGTATGTAAGCTCCGGCGGTTCGTTCGATAACAACAAATCACATCGTCGTCGTTTTCCTAAGGAACTTTCATGACCCTCGCTCGCGTTGTCGCGCCTATGGCGACTTATGTTTTGCGTCCATTGGCCCTCGTCTCCGTCGCGTTCGCATTGGCGGCATGTGGTCGAGGGCAAGGCGCGCCAGCGGGCGGTGGCATGGGCGGCGCGCGTCCACCCGCCGTGGTCAGCGTGATCGAGGCGCGGCCCATGGCATTGCCCGCCGTGTATGAATACGTTGGACAAACCTTAGGCTCGCGCGAGGTGGAAGTGCGCGCGCAAGTCACGGGCATCTTGCGTTCGCGCAACTTTCAAGAAGGCGCCACGGTGAAGGCCGGGCAGTCGCTTTACACGATCGACACGCGTCCGTATCAAGCCGCGCTTGAACGCGCCGAGGCCGATATCGCGGTGGCCGAAGCCCAAGCCGCGCAAGCCGAGCGTGACCTCGCGCGGCTCAAGCCTTTGTACGAAGCCAAGGCCGTGAGCCAAAAGGAATTGGACGACGCGCAGTCCAATCAACAAATCGCGGTGGCCAATATGAAAAGCGCGCGCGCTCGCGCGGCCGAGGCGCGACTCAACGTGAGTTATGCGCGCGTGAACGCGCCGATCTCGGGCGTGACGAGTCGGTCATTACGTTCGGAAGGCGCATTGGTTTCCGGGCCCGATGTGTTGCTCACCACGGTCACGCAGATCGATCCCATCGATGTGTTGTTCGGCATTCCCGACGCCGATCAAGCACGCTTGCGCGAGGACGTGCGCGCGGGCCGTTTGACCTTGCCTAAGGACAGCCGCTTCGTGGTGGAAGTACTCACGGCCGATGGTCGTTTGTATAACCGGCAAGGCAAGCTTGATTTCGCCGACGTGCGCGTATCGCAAACCACCGGCACGGTGGAATCGCGCGCCACGCTGCCCAACCCCGACGCATTACTAAGGCCTGGCCAATTCGTGCGTGTGCGATTAACGGGCGCGACAAGGCCGAATGCGATTCGCATTCCCGCGCGCGCGGTGCTTGAAGGTCCGCAAGGCCGCTTTGCATATGTCGTCAACGCGCAAAACCAAGCCGAGCCACGTCCTGTGCAATTAGGCGATTACGTGAAGGACGAACAAGGCCAAGACCATTGGATCATCAACAACGGCTTAGCCGCGGGAGACCGAGTCATTGTCGATGGCGTGATGAAGATTGGCCCGGGCGCGCCCGTGCAAATCGCGACGGCGAATGACGCCGGCAAACCGGAAGCGGGTCAGGCCGCGCCGGCCGCACCGGCTAAAGAAACTAAGTAATTCGAGCGCGAGACCACACCATGAACCTATCGCGCTTTTTTATCGACCGCCCGATCTTCGCGGCGGTGTTATCAATCTTCATCGTGATCGCGGGCTTGGCGTCGATGCCGAATCTGCCGATCTCGCAATACCCGGAAATCGCGCCGCCGGTCGTCACCGTGCAAGCGGTGTATCCGGGCGCGAGCGCCGAGACGATCGCGCAAACCGTGGCCGCGCCCATCGAGAACGCGATCAACGGCGTCGAGAAGATGCTTTACATGGCGTCAACGTCCACGTCGAACGGCGTCGTGCAAATTCAAGTCACGTTCGATATCGGCACCGATGTCGATCAAGCCGCGCTTAACGTTAACAACCGCGTCAAGCAAATCGAAGCGCGCTTGCCGCAAGAAGTACGGCGCCAAGGCGTGACGGTGGAAAAAGGTTCGTCGGCGTTCTTGCAGGTGGTGGCCTTCTCGTCGCCCGATGGGCGCTTCGATGATCTGTACACGAGCAACTACGTCACGCTCAACGTGCTTGACCAACTCAAGCGCGTGCCGGGCACGACCAATGTGCAGATCTTCGGCGCGAAGGATTACGCGATGCGCATTTGGCTTAAGCCCGATCGTCTCGCGCAATTGCAATTGTCGGTCGCCGATGTCGCGGCCGCCGTCAACGAACAAAACGCGCAATTCGCCGCGGGTAAGGTCGGGCAAAGCCCCACGGGCGGGCCGCAAGAGATGGTCTATACGGTGACCACGCAAGGCCGCTTGTCCGATCCTAAGGAATTCGAGCAAATCATTATTCGCAGCAATGCCGACGGCAGCGCGGTGCGACTCAAGGATGTGGCCCGCGTTGAACTGGGTTCGCGCGATTACGACTTCATCGGTCGCATCAATGGGCAACCCGCGACCTTGGTCGGCATCTTCTTGCAACCAGGCGCGAATGCGTTGGCGGTGGGCGAAGCGGTCAAGTCCGAAGTCGCGCGCTTGGCGCAACGGTTTCCGCAAGGGCTGACGTACACCATCGCCTACGACACCACGCGCTTCGTCGAAGTCTCGATCCGCGAAGTGGTGAAGACACTCGCCGAAGCCATGGTGCTCGTCTTCCTCGTCGTGTTCTTGTTCTTGCAAAACTGGCGCGCGACCTTGATTCCGACCATCGCGGTGCCAGTCTCGTTGATCGGTACCTTCGCGGGCTTGTTGTTGCTCGGTTACTCGATCAACACGCTGACCTTATTCGGCATGGTGCTCGCCATCGGCATCGTGGTGGACGACGCGATCGTCGTGCTCGAAAACGTCGAGCGCCACATGCAGGAAGAACACGTCACCGCCTACGAGGCCGCGATTCGCGCGATGAAGGAAGTCACCGGCCCCGTCATCGCCATCGTGCTCGTGCTGTGCGCGGTGTTCGTGCCGATCGCGTTCCTGGGTGGCCTGACCGGCGAGCTGTATCGCCAATTCGCGGTCACGATCGCGATCGCGGTGGTGATCTCGGGCGTCGTCGCGCTCACGCTCACGCCGTCGTTGTGCGTGTTGATTTTGAAGAAGGGGCATCGCGAGCCAGGCCGTTTCTTTCGCTGGTTCAACGCGTGGTTCGCGTGGGTCACGACGCGTTATGTCGGCGGCGTGGGCTTCATGGTGCGTCGGGCCTTGCTTGGCATCGTGTTGTTCGCGGGCATGATCGCGATCACCGCGGGTCTGTGGCGCGCCACGCCGGGTTCGCTCGTGCCCGATGAAGACCAAGGCTTTTACATCGCCGCGGTCATCTTGCCGGACGGCGCCTCGCTGCAACGGACCGACGCGGCGGTTAAGCAAGTGATCGACGTCATTAAATCCAACCCGTACAACCAAGACGTGGTCGCGTTCACCGGCTTTGATTTTTTAGGTGGCGGCTATCGCAACAACGCGGCCACCATCTTCGTCACGCAAAAGCATTGGGACGAACGCCCGGTGCCCGTGCAAGCCTTGGTCGGCGAGTTGTTCATGAAGACCGGCCACATCAAGGAAGCCTTGGTACTCGCGTTTAATCCGCCAC
>DASTRU010000304.1:0-3227 GCA_035761045.1 Burkholderiaceae bacterium
GGCCGCGCTGGCGGGCTTTTACAAAATCGCGCCCGAGCACATCGTGGTCGCGCACGACGAACTCGATTTTTTGCCTGGCGTGGCCAAGATGAAGCAAGGCGGATCGAGCGCGGGGCATAACGGTTTGAAGGACATTAGCGCGCGTATCGGGCCGAATTATTGGCGTTTGCGCATTGGCATCGGGCATCCACGCTCGCTCGCGCTTAATCAAGAGGTGGCGGACTTTGTTTTGCATCGGCCGAGTCGCGAGCATCAAGCGGCGATTGAACACACGATCGATAAAGCGCTCGATGTCGTGCCGCTGCTCGTGCAAGGCGACCTCACGCGCGCGATGCAGCGTTTGCATAGCGCGTGAAGCGTTTCGCTTCGCCTAGCCACGTAAAATCCGCGTTTGATTGCTTGCCGTCGCTCGACGGTGCCTGACTTCTTTTCCCGAAAGCGTTTTTCATGAGCCTCAAATGCGGCATCGTCGGCCTGCCTAACGTCGGTAAATCGACACTTTTCAATGCGCTGACCAAGGCTGGCATCGCCGCCGAAAACTATCCGTTTTGCACGATCGAGCCGAACGTTGGCATCGTTGAATTGCCCGATCCGCGCCTGCAAACCTTGGCGAAGATCGTCAAGCCCGAACGCGTAATGCCAGCAGTGGTGGAGTTCGTCGATATCGCCGGGCTCGTGGCTGGCGCGAGCAAGGGCGAGGGCTTGGGCAATCAATTCCTCGCGCATATCCGCGAGACCGACGCGATCGTGAACGTGGCGCGGTGTTTTGAGGACGAGAACATCGTGCACGTGTCTGGTCGTGTCGATCCGGTGTCGGACATTGAAGTCATTCAAACCGAGTTGTGCTTGGCGGATTTGGCGACGGTTGAAAAATCACATGCGCGATACGCGAAGGTCGCCAAGGCCGGGCAAGACAAGGAAGCCAAGCGGCTCGTCGAAGTGCTCGAGAAATGCCAAGCCGCGCTGAACGAAGCGAAACCCGTGCGGTCGATCGACTTCAGCAAGGAAGAACTCGCGGTGCTCAAGCCGTTGTGCTTGATCACCGCCAAGCCCGCGATGTTCGTCGGCAATGTCGACGAAGGCGGATTCGAGAACAATCCGCACCTCGACAAGTTGCGCGAGTACGCGGCCAAGCAAGGCGCGCCGGTGGTCGCGATCTGCGCGAAGATCGAATCCGAAATCGCCGATCTCGACGACGAGGAAAAGCAAATTTTTCTAAGCGATATGGGTATGGCCGAGCCGGGGCTCGATCGCTTGATTCGCGCGGGTTTTAAGTTGCTCGGCTTGCAAACGTATTTCACGGCTGGCGTGAAGGAAGTGCGCGCGTGGACGGTGGCGGTCGGCGCGACCGCGCCGCAAGCGGCGGGCGTGATTCATACCGACTTCGAACGCGGCTTCATTCGCGCCGAAGTCATTGCGTATGACGATTACGTGGCCTGCAACGGCGAGCAAGGCGCGAAGGACAAAGGCAAGATGCGCCTCGAGGGTAAGGAATACATCGTGCAGGACGGCGATGTCATGCACTTTAGGTTCAACGTATAAGTCGCCGCGCTTCATCGCTAACGACGCGCGGCGGCATTCTCGATAGAAGGAGTCGCTGTGCCGCGTGCCGTTAAATGGATTCTTGTCGCCGCCGCTTCGCTGGTGGGCGTGCTGGTGATCGCGATCGTCATCGCGTATGCGTTGTTTGATTCGGCCGCCGCCAAGCGCAAGGTGATCGATGAAGTCGCGCAACGCACTGGTCGCACGCTCGTGATCGAAGGCGATCTTGGCTTGTCGGTATTTCCGACCTTGGGCGTTACCTTAGGCAAAACGACGTTGAGCGAGCCGCGCTCGCAAACGGTGGCGGCGAGTATCGAGCGCGCGAAATTATCGGTCGCGTTATGGCCATTAATGCGCAAGCAAGTGCAGGTCGACCGCGTGGTGCTCGACGGCGTGACGACCACCTTGGTGCGCGGCCGCGATGGCAAAACCAACTTCGACGACTTACTCGGCAAGGGCAGTGCCCCTGCTAACGAGCCCGAAAGTCCTAAGTCCAGCGCGCCGCCCGCGTTCGATATCGCCGGCGTTGAAATCACGCGTTCGGCGTTTAAGTATCGCGATGTCGTCGCGGGCACCGACGTTGCGTTGAGCAACGTCAACATCAAAACTGGCCGCTTGGCCAACGGCGTGAAAACGCCGCTCGACGTGAGTTTGCATATCGAAGGCAAGCAACCTGCGGTCAATGGCGATCTGCGCGCGAAGGGTAATTTGCAATTCGAGCTCGCCGCGCAACGTTATGCGTTCGAAAGTTTCGATGCGACTTGGAAAGGTCGCGTGGCCGAGCGCGGCTTGGATGCCGAAGTCAGCGCCGATGCCTTGCGCCTCGCGCTCGCCGAGCCGACGTACGCGGCCAAGGACGTCAAGCTCGTGGTGAAGAGCGCGCAAGGCGTCGAGACCATGGCGATCGACGCACGCGTGCCCGATCTCAACATCACGCCAAGCACGGCAAACGCGAAGCAAATTCGCGCGAACATCACGCTCACCGGCACGCGCACGGTCGATGCCGATGTGCGCATCGATCAAGCGAGTGGCAACGCGAAAGCATTGACCGCGCAAGTCGCGCTCGACGCCAAGGGCAGCGAAAAACGGGCTAATGGTGAACGGCGTTTTACCGTCGCGCTTAAAACGCCGTTGGCGGCCGATCTCACGACGCTCGCCTTCGATCTCGCGAAGCTTGCGGGCAATGTCGAGATCGAGGATCCCGCGCTGCCGATGAAAAAACTCGCGCTGCCGATCAATGGACAACTCAAGGCTGAAGTCAAAGCCGAGCGCATCGCCGGAGCATTCGATACGCGGTTTGAAAACTCACCCGCGACCTTCAAATTCAATGTCGCCGGATTTACTAAACCGCGTATTGGTTTTGATCTGAACGCGCAATCGTTGGACATCGACAAGCTTGCGCCGCCGACGCCTCAATCGACCACGGCCGCGCCGGCGAAATCCACACCGCCGAGCGAGGCAGCCAAGGCCGATACGCCCGTCGATTTATCAGCGCTCAAAACCATCGATGTCGACGGCAAGGTGCGCATCGGCAATCTTGTCGCGCGCGGCATCAAGGCGAGCAATCTGAACTTAGGACTTGCGGTGCGTCAAGGCGAAGCGCGCATCGCACCGTTCTCGCTCGCGCTGTACGGCGGCACGGCCGAAGGCACGATGTCGGCCAACGCGAACAACAACCGCATCGC
>DASTRU010000305.1:0-8343 GCA_035761045.1 Burkholderiaceae bacterium
ATTTAAAACGTTGTCTCTAAGTAACGCCGGGTATGAGTCCGGTTCGTTTTCGACCGATCAATTGCGCTTGGGCTCTAGGGAAATGAGGTCGTCCAGCCCCGCCGACGCCACGCGTTCGGCAAATTGACGGCGCGACGCCAAGTCCAGCCCCACCTCGACAACCACCGCGTACCCGGGCGTGCCGTACTCGTCGATGGTTTCGATCGTCGCGTCGATGCCCACGCGGCGCAGGCGGTTCACGACGGCTTCGGAGCGTTGCCGCGACGCGAATACGATTGGCTGATAGCGCGCGCTACGCGGGGCAAGGTCTGCTTTGGCTGGCGTGCCCTGGACCTTGGCGCCCGACTGCGCCTGCCGTGGCGACATGACAACGAGCGCATCCCCACGCATTACGGCGACCAGTCCGTTGCGCTTGAGCTCGCGCTCGAACGCGGTGGCGATTTCGGAATACGTCATCGCGCGCGTGGATGTAATCGTGATGCGACCCTTCACCCCCGGCGCCAAACTGATTTCCCGCCCTAAAAGACGCGAAAGATGGGCGACGGCGACGTTGATCTCGACTTGCCGCATGTCGACGAACACGGCGGCTTGCGCGATCGCCAACGCGCTACTCAGCGCAAGAACCAAAGCTGCGCAAATTCGTTTCATCGCTTCCCCTTAAACCAGGCCTTCGAAAGGCAGCACATCCACCATGGATCCCGCCGCCACCGGCCCTTGGCGATGCCCGAGCACGACAAAACAATTTCCAGAACTCATGGATTTAAGTACACCCGACCCTTGTTGACCCGTGAGTCGTACCGACCAACCATCGTCGGCATCTTGCGCGAGAACGCCGCGTTGATACTCGGTACGACCAGGTTTTTTGCGGATTGCATCGGCGCTGCGGGCTTGCAACAGCGCAAGCGGTGAGGGCGCGGCGCCTTGCATGCGCAACAGCGCGTCGCGCACGAAAAAATAAAACGTGACCATGACCGCGACCGGATTGCCCGGCAATCCAAACAGCACCGCGCCGTGCTCGCCGCCCACGCGGCCGAACGCCATCGGCCGGCCCGGCCGCATCGCGATGGTCCAAAACACCACGTCGCCCAGGGCAGCCATGATTTGTTTCGTATGGTCGGCTTCGCCCACGCTAACGCCGCCCGAGGTGATCACCGCATCGGCGCAATTGGCGGCGGCGCGAAACGCCTCGCGCAACGCCACCGGATCGTCGCGAACCACGCCGAAGTCGAGCGGCTCGCACCCCAAGCGTTCGAGCATGCCGTACAAGGTGTAGCGATTGCTGTCGTAGACCTCGCCGGGACCGAGGGTTTCTCCAAGCGACCGCAGTTCGTCACCGGTGGAAAAAAAGGCGACGCGTAATCGGCGACGCACCGGCAGTTCCGCCAACCCGAGCGACGCGGCCAATCCAAGCTCGGCCGGACGAATGACGCGTCCCGCCTCGATGGCTGGTTTGCCTACCGCCAAATCCTCGCCGCGCAAGCGCCGGTTGTCACCTGGCTTTATGGAAGGCGGAATCACGACGCGATCGCCATCGACGTCGCAAAACTCCTGCGGAGCAACGGTATCGCAGCCATCGGGCATGACGGCGCCCGTCATGATGCGCACGCATTCACCCGCGTTGACCGAGCTTGAACACGGCGCGCCGGCGAACGCGCTGCCGACGATTTTTAGAGCGATCGGCTCATCGGGCCGTAACGCGCGGCCCGCGAACGCGTAGCCGTCCATCGCGGAATTGTCGTGCGCGGGAACGTCGATGGGACTGACGACATCGGCCGCCAGCACGCGGCCGAGCGCGGCGCGAAGCGCGACTTTCTCAATCGCGACAACCGGCTCCACGCACCGGGCGATGATGTCTTGCGCTTGGGCGACGCTTAATGCGTGGGGGTCGTAATCGGAAAGGCAGGAAACAACGTCGTGCAACGTCTTCATAGGGCGAGGGGATGCGGATCAACCGCCGATATAGCTCATCTCGATCTTGGGGCGACCGGGGGTAGCCGCGGATCGTAGCTCGGAATACCGGTCGGCGCGCGCGCGCCATATCGAGGCGATGACGCGCGCGAGACCGTCATCGTCGGCGCCGACTTGGCGCATCAGGGCGCGTAAGTCGTGGCCGACGGCGCCGAATAAACAAAGAAAGAGCTTGCCATCCGTCGACAAGCGGGCGCGGGTGCAATCGCGACAAAACGCTTGCGTCACGCTTGAAATCACGCCGATTTCGCCGGCGCCGTCGACAAATCGCCAACGCTGCGCGACTTCTCCGGCGTAGTGCGCCTCTAGTGGCTCAAGCGGGAAATGTTCGTGAATGCGCGCGATCACGTCGGCGCTTGGCAGCACATCGTCGAGCCGCCATCCGTTGGTGGCGCCAACATCCATGAATTCGATGAACCGCAGGACGTGGCCCGTGCCGCGAAACCGTCGCACCATGGGCAGGATTTGCGAATCGTTGACGCCGCGCTTGACGACCATGTTGATCTTGATCGGCCCCAGGCCAGCATCGGCGGCCGCATCGATTCCTTGCAGCACTTGCGTGACTGGAAAATCCACGTCGTTCATCGCGCGGAACACCATATCGTCGAGGCCGTCGAGCGAGACGGTGACGCGTTTTAACCCCGCATCGGCGAGCGCGCGGGCCTTGCGCGCCAGCAGCGCGCCGTTGGTGGTGAGCGTGAGGTCCGCCGCGCGACCATCGGGCAAACGCAGCTCGGCAAGCATCGTGATTAACCGCTCGAGGTGACGCCGCAACAACGGCTCGCCACCCGTCAACCGCAATTTCTCGACGCCTTGCGCGATGAACACGCGGGCCAAGCGCGTGATTTCCTCGAAACTAAGTAGTTGTTCGTGCGGTAAGAACGCATAGTCCTTGTCGAAAACTTCCTTGGGCATGCAATACGTGCAGCGGAAGTTGCATCGGTCGGTCACGCTGATGCGCAAATCGCGCATTGGGCGGCCGTGTTGATCGCGCAAGGCCACGCCGTCGTTCTCCGACGGCGCGGGCACCTCGGGAACGGGCGCGCGACGAAGATCGGTAATCGGAATGATGCGTTCGGTCATCGTTTGAGTGTATCCAAGCACTGACCGTCGTTACCCGTTAAATGCCATGCGGACAACGCCGAACAGCGCGCAACCGCACACCACGGTCACGACGGACGCGCGTTGACCGACCAACACCGCAAACGCGAGTGCCGCAAGCGCCACTGCCGCGAGGTCCGGGCCATGCGGGGTCACGAACACATGCGACGCGAAAAACACGCCTAGCGTGGCGATCACGCCCACCACGGCCGCCGAGATGGCGGTTAACGGGGCTTGCACGACGGGCACGGACCGACTTGACTCTACCCACGGCGCGCCCACCAAAATGAAGAGGAACGAGGGTAAGAAGGTAAAGAACGTTGCCACGCCCGCCCCGGCGATCGCGGTGGCCTCGTGATGCCCCCGCGCATACGCCGCGACATACCCGACGAAGGCATTGACCATGATCAACGGGCCGGGAGTCGTCTCGCCCAAGGCGAGGCCGTCGATCATCTGCGCGGTCGTCAACCAGCCGTAACGCTCGACCGTCATCTCGGTGACGTACGGCAGCACCGCGTAGGCGCCGCCGAAGGTGAGGAAAGCCACGCGGGTGAAGAACGAAGCGATCTGCGCGAGCCGACCATGAACGCCGTCGGTCATGAAAATCAACATCAACGCCACGAGCCCGATGGCGACGAACGTCGCGATCAACGCCAGCGCGCGACGACGCGAAAAGCGAGCGTGCGGCGGCGGAGCGGTGTCGTCATCGATCAACGCTCGGGGCGCGTCGCCACTTGCTACGCGAGATGCGTGGGAACCGTCTGGCCGTATGAATCGGCCGGGCAACGCAAGACCAGCCAATGACGCGCCGAGCAAGATGGCGGGGAAGGGGAGATCGAACGTCATCGCGACGAAGGCACCGAGGGCGATCGCGCCGGCGGCCATCGTGCGTAAGGTTCGAAGACCCAATCGCCATCCGGCATGCACGACCAAGGCGACGACCGCCGGCTTCAATCCCCAAAGAACGGCGCTCAACCAGGGCGTTTGGCCGAACCGGACATAGGCCCACGACAAGGCGGTGAGAATGAAAAACGACGGCAACACGAACAACACGCCCGCCGCCACGCCGCCCCATGTCCGATGCATCAGCCAGCCGAGATACGTCGCGAGTTGTTGAGCCTCCGGCCCCGGCAACAACATGCAGTAGTTGAGCGCGTGGAGGAAGCGCCGCTCCGAAATCCACCGTCGGCGCTCGACCAACTCGGCATGCATGATCGCGATTTGTCCGGCCGGCCCGCCAAAGCTGATGAACCCAAGCTTTAGCCAAAAGCGCAGCGCGACGCGAAACGGCACCGAAGACGGCGGCTGTTGCGTCGATGGTTTGGCGTCAAGCGTCATAGGCAAAAAAGCCCGCGCAAGGCGGGCTTTTTGTGTGAAGCAAGGGCATGGCTTCGATTACATCGGTAACGGCGGATGCGCCGCGCCTCGCGTCTCGACCAATTGCAGCGGGCCGTCGTCCATCACCACGCGCGGCTTGCGTTCGCGCGGCGTACGTACGGGCTCCACGTGAGCGGCGATACGCGTTTGCACCGACTGCCATTTGCTCTGATCGGTTTCAACCAGGGTCATGCCGATTTCAGCGAGTTGGTCACGCAGCTGCGCGATCGCGATTCGAGGCGATGGCTGTGGTCTCGGACGACTTACGGGCGTCGCAGGGACGGGTGCGGGTTGCTGCGCCGGCTCGACGATGGTTACCGCCGGCGGCTCGACCGCTTTCACGGCAGGCGTATCAACAACGGGCGCGATAACCGGCGACGTCTCGACAACCGGTGGTGGCGCCACGATCGAATCCACTGGTGTGGTCGTCACGCGAGGTGCCGCATCGATGGACGATGCCACGTCGGAAACCGCTTCATTGTCAGATTCACCGTCGCCATCGCTATCGGCGTCGGTCAAATGCAATTCGCCTTGCTCGCGCCGTTCCCCGCGATTACGACCGCCGCGACGTCCCCGGCGGCGACGTTTACGCTCGGCGCCCTCGGCCCCGTCCGCGGCGTTCTCGGCCGTTGTCGGTACCGCATCCGTTTCCAGTTCTTTCACCAACTCGGGCGCCTGCGACGGCACCGCGTTCGCGGGCTCTGTCTGAACGACCTGAGCCGGCTTGAGCGGCGCCTCGATGGCTTCGTCAGGCACCGCCGTCGCCGCTACGGGTTGAACTCCACGCTCAGCGCGCGGCTTACGTTCTTGATTTTGCTGACGAGGACGGCGTTCGCCCTCGGGCCGCGCCGGCCGAGCTTCTTGCTCGTTACGCGGCACTCGGGGCTCGGCGTTCGTTGAGCGACGGCCTTCGCGGCGGGTGTCCTCGCGCTTGGCGTCATCCGACGCACGGCCTTCCTCGGCGCGTCGCTGAGGGTCGCGATTGGAAGCATCGTCTCGACGTCCACGACGACGGTCTTGCGGCCGCTTGCCACGTCCATCGCTATCGGCAGACGCGGCGGGCGCCACGACAGCTTTGGTGGGCGACATGGTCGCTGCCGGCTCCGTCACTCGAGGCACTGGACGAGCTCGGAACCAGCCAAAAATACGTCCGATGATTCCAGGCCGTTGTGCCGTCGACGAGGCCAACGTACCAACGCTCGATGTCACGGAAGGCGGGGTCACCACGGGAGCCGGTGGCGGTAGGTCCGGCATGATGCCCTTGACCACCGCTTCCTGACGCGGCTTGGCATCGCGCTCCTCGCGCTTGGCGTACATATCGGTTTCGACCGGCTCTTCCACCAACTCGTAGCTTGACTTCGCCGACTCAAGCCGCGCGTCGTCGTGCCGCAAGCGCTCCATCTTGTAGTGCGGCGTTTCGAGCCAACGGTTTGGCACGAGCAGCACTTCCACTTTGTGTCGCGCCTCGATCTTCGCGATTTCGTTGCGCTTTTCGTTCAACAAGAAGGCAGCGACGTCGACCGGCACCTGGCAATGCACCGCCGCCGTGTTTTCCTTCATCGCCTCTTCTTGAATGATGCGCAGGATGTGCAACGCGCTCGAATCGGTATCGCGAATGACGCCCGTACCGTTGCAGCGCGGGCAAGTGGTGTGGCTGCCTTCCGAAAGCGCGGGGCGTAGACGCTGGCGCGAAAGTTCCATCAGCCCAAACCGGCTGATCTTGCCCATTTGCACGCGCGCGCGGTCCAAATGCAACGCGTCTTTCAAACGGTTTTCCACTTCGCGCTGATTCTTGGTCGACTCCATATCGATGAAGTCGATCACGATCAACCCGCCTAAATCGCGCAAACGCAACTGACGCGCGGCCTCGTCCGCAGCCTCGCAGTTGGTACGCAACGCGGTTTCCTCGATGTCGCCGCCACGCGTGGCGCGCGCCGAGTTCACGTCGATCGACACCAATGCCTCGGTATGGTCGATCACGATCGCGCCGCCCGAGGGCAAGGTGACCGTACGCGAATACGCCGACTCGATTTGATGTTCGATTTGAAAGCGTGAGAACAACGGCACGTCGTCGCGATACCGCTTCACGCGATGAACCATGTCGGGCATCACCACCGACATAAAGCTGCGCGCCTGATCGTAGATCTCGTCGGTGTCGATCAAGATCTCGCCGATTTCGGGCTGGAAGTAATCGCGAATCGCGCGCACCACGAGGCTGGACTCGAGGTAGATCAGGATCGGCGCCTCGTTGTCGCGCGCGGCCGACTCGATCGCGGCCCACAGCTTAAGCAGGTAGTTCAAATCCCACTGAAGCTCTTCGGCCGAACGGCCTATGGCGGCCGTGCGCGCGATGACCGACATTCCCTCGGGGATCTGCAATTGGTCGAGCGCCTCGCGCAACTCTTGGCGGTCTTCGCCTTCGATCCGGCGCGACACACCGCCACCGCGAGGATTGTTGGGCATCAACACCAGGTAGCGACCGGCCAGCGAGATAAAAGTCGTCAGCGCGGCGCCCTTATTGCCGCGCTCTTCCTTTTCCACCTGAACGATGATTTCTTGGCCTTCGCGCAACGCCTCCTTGATCGAGGCTTCGCGAACATTCACGCCTTCCCGGAAATAGCTGCGCGCGACTTCCTTGAACGGTAAAAACCCGTGACGGTCTTCGCCATAGTTCACGAAGCACGCCTCGAGGCTGGGCTCGATGCGGGTGATGACGCCTTTATAAATGTTGGATTTACGCTGCTCGCGTCCAACCGTTTCGATATCGATGTCCACCAGCTTTTGGCCATCGACGATTGCCACACGCAGCTCTTCGGCCTGCGTGGCATTGAACAACATGCGTTTCATGTTGGCTCCGCAAAAAGCGAACGCGCGAAGCCGCAGAAGCGAAACGGCGTAGAGAATCGGCGCTGCGACGTCACATAAAAGTCGAAACGTCTGGCCACGAACTGGTGGGGCAAAACGACGCAAGAGCCGCGCCGATCGCGGTCCGCCTCGGGTTGGCGGAGTACCGTCCGGTCGGCCAAGGCCGGGATGCGGACGTCGTATCGTCGCGGATGTGCATGCGTGGCACGGCCGCCCGGAACTGCTCGCTGTCATCGCTGCAACTAGCAATGACTTAAATTCTTCAAGCCGGTTTCACAACGCACTGCCAACAAGGCTCGAAGGAGCAATGTTTTGCAGGCGCGGTTCAAGCACTCGCTGGATTCCGCTCTGAACGGGGAGCGGATACCCGTACAATGCGCGCGCCGCCTATAAGGACAAGACCTGCATACCGTGGCGCGCAGCGCTTAACTCAATGCTCTAAATTTCAGCACCAAGTCGCGCCGGACTATAACGAAAATGAAGGACTTGGGCAAAGATTCGAAACATAAAAGTGATACGCCGCAACTTGCCGCGGACCGCGTCACGCATCTCACGGTTTCCGACGAGGACGCCGGGCAGCGCCTAGACAACTTCCTCTTCAAACGCTGCAAGGGCGTGCCCAAAAGCCATGTGTATCGCGTGATTCGTTCGGGCGAAGTGCGGGTGGACGGTAAGCGCGCCGCACCCGATCAACGGCTTGATGCCGGCACCCAATTGCGCGTTCCGCCAATTCGAATCGCCCAGCGCCCACAAACCGCTCCCGCGGCGGAATTCCCCATTCTTTTCGAGGACAACGACTTATTAGCCATCGACAAGCCCGCGGGCGTCGCGGTGCATGGCGGATCGGGCGTTAGCCACGGCGTGATCGAGCAACTACGCGCCTCGCGCTCGCATGTTGATTTTCTCGAGCTCGTGCATCGGCTGGACAAGGAAACCAGCGGCGTGTTGCTGCTGGCGAAGAAGCGCCGGGCATTGGTGGGATTGCACGAACAATTGCAAGGCGGCACGACGGACAAACGGTATGCGGCACTC
>DASTRU010000306.1:0-11424 GCA_035761045.1 Burkholderiaceae bacterium
TTTCAACGCGTGCTGGAGTTAAGCGAAGACGATTTCCGCTTCGACCCGCAATATCCCGACGTCGCGAACGCGCGCACGAATGATTTCGTATTGATCGAAATTCTTTGGTCGGTGGGGCGTAGCGTAAAGATCAAGAAAAAATTTCTCGACCATTTGATGACCGGGCTCGCGGCGCAGGGGCTCGATCCCGAGCAGGTGATGGTGTGCTTTAAAGAGACCGCCTGGGAAAATTGGTCTTTCGCAGGCGGCCGCTTGATTCACACCTGAATCGTTAACGACTTAGCGGTAGACGCCGACGCCGACGAAGCCATTGTAGTTATCGAGCTTGCGCACGTAAGAGGCCTTGCTTTCAACCTTCTTGCTCTGCGGATGCGGCCAGTCGTATTCCACCCAACCGCTGCCCTTGGCGGCGGTTTCGCGCAATTCACGCACGAGCGGCTTGCCGTTCGAATCCTTCAAATCGACCAGGTTCTTGCCGACCAAACCTTCGTTGGCGCCGTGCGCCATGTTCACGCCGTCCATGTTGTAGGCAAAGACGTACAAATCTTTTTTCTGCCAAGTTTTGTTGGATTTATCGCTGAAGTCCTTGAAGGCCTGATCCGGACCGACCTTTTTCACGTGCTCGACGGCGGCGTCGACCATCGCCTTGGCTTCGTCGCGCGAGCCGTGCTCTTCAGCGAGTGCGATCGTTTGAAAACCGAGCACGCACACGATGCTCATGATCCAACGCAGCCACATAGTGTTTTTCTTCATCTTAGTTTTCTCCGAATAATGTTTTGGGGAGGCGTTAATCGCGCTCTCCATCAAGGCGTTTGTGGTTGATCTTTTACGAATGGCTAAACCTGGAAGAGCCTAAGGCGTTGTCCTATTTCTACCTAGGGAATAACTCCTAATCGCCTAAGGTCTTGAGTTTTGGCTAACGAATTTTCGAAATGACGCCGATCAATCGCCGCTTCGAATTTATTTAGTCGCGGTAATTCCTCCCGTTTGTTTTTTATTAGGAACGGCAAGTGGCATGTAGTGTGCCTCAATTGTTATGTGTGTTTTGTAGCCGACGAAGTGGCGACGATTGTTCAAAAAAGCTTGCGCTTTGCGTCTCCCCGGGAAAATCATTACTCCCGCTGCAACTAAGTTCAGGTACACTGGCTAGCGCACTCTCTTCAAGTAATGTCTTTTCGTGGTATCCGTCAGTCCGGCTTCTTCTGAAGTCGTTTTGGTTCGAATTCCCGGTTCTGGATTTCCTTGAGTTGGAGTGCGCCACGGGCGCAAGTCCGTTTTTTTCAACGAAAGGCAATATCCATGAGCACCCAAACCGGTATCGTTAAATGGTTCAATGAATCCAAAGGCTTCGGCTTCATCAAGCCCGATGGTGGTGGCGACGATCTCTTCGCCCACTTCAGCGAAATTCAAGGCAGTGGTTTCAAGACGCTCGCTGAAAATCAGCGCGTGCAATTTGAAGTCACGCAAGGCCGCAAGGGTCTGCAAGCCAGCAAGATCCAAGCGATCTAAGCACCCTTCGCTGTAAGCGTTACAAGAATCGCGGCTTCGGCCGCGATTTTTTTTGGTTTTCGCGTTCGATCACGCGGGCGCGACGGGTCGTTTGACGAAGCCGAATCGCGTGGCGGTATGCGCCGCGACGATGGGTTGCAGGCGAAGCGAGTGGTTTGTTTGCAAAAGCTCAAGCTTAAGTGCCAGCGAGTGCGGAGCGCTCGTCATCCGGTCGAGCAATTCGTCTTCTTCGAGCGGCTCGCCGTTGCCTCCGCGCAAGTGCGTCGCGCACATTGCGAGATCTCGATCGCACACGCTTGCGATTCCCACATTGGTCTGCCACCAAAAACCGCCTTCGTCATCGAGGTGGACCGCGTCCACGCGCGTGATCTCAAGGCCGGTATGCGTGCGCCAACTAGTGCCGTGCGTGTCGCTGAATAAGACATAAGGCGCGGCTTCCAAATTCACATATACCCGTTGCGGGCCGTTTTGAAAGTACCAAGCGCCGTGCTCGTCGTGCGTGTAATTACGATCGATGAATTGCTTAAGCGTCGCGTTGCGAATCACGTCGCCGAGCAAACCGTGTTGTTGCGCATGCTCGTCGCGCATGCGCCAACGTCCGCGTCGATCGAGCGCCAACCATCCGTAACACGCGGGCACGTTGGGCCATTTAGCCATGGCGCGAAGGACGATGTCATCCATCGCGCGCATCGTCCGCGAAGAATTGCAGCAAGCGCGTTGGCAGCCAGTCGAGCCGCCCCGGAAATCCGCCCGTCGCGAATCCAACATGCCCGCCTTCCTCGGGTTGTTCAAGCACGACGCTCGGCGACACCTCGAACGCCCGCGGTAAAGCATCGGCCGGCATGAACGGATCATTACGTGCATTGAGCACGAGTGTTGGTACTTGAATGTGCGCAAGCCAAGGTTTGGCCGACGCGCGGGTCCAATAATCGTCCGTATCGCGAAAGCCATGCACCGGCGCGGTGTAGAGATTGTCGTAGGCGTATAAGTCGCGCGCCGCGATGATTTCGTGAGCGCGAGCACTCAAATGAGCAAGCTCCGCATGACGCTGCGCTTTGGCAATCGCTTTTTCCTTCAGCGTGCGTAAGAACATGCGGGTGTAGACCATGTTGAAGCCGCTTGATAACGCGCGTCCGCCGGCACGAAGGTCAAGCGGCGCGCTCACGATGGCAGCACGGCGCACGCGTCGTGCCGCGTCGAGATATTCGCCTAACCATTTCGCCAATGCATTGCCGCCTAGCGATATGCCGCATGCATAAATGGGGCGTTGCGGATACCGCCGCGCGAAGCGGTCGATGATCCAGTCAATCTCTTGCGTGTCGCCCGAGTGATACGCGCGCGCCGTGCGATTTGGCTCGCCCGAACATCCACGAAAATGCGGCACCGCGCCCGCCCAACCGCGCGTTTGCACCGCATGCATGAGCGCGCACGCGTAATGGCTGTGCGACGAGCCTTCGAGTCCATGAAACATGACGACGAGCGGCGTGTGTTCGTCGGTAGCGTCGACGAAATCCACGTCGATGAAATCGTCACCGAGTTCGCTGGGCGGCGTGTCCCATCGCTCGCGTCGATAACGCACGAAAGGCCGACGGCTAATTAACGCCGGCAAAATGGTTTGCATATGTCCAGCGGCAAACCCAAGGCGCAGCCAGCGTGGCGCGCGGTATGGCTCGACTAAGGTCACGCGACTTCCATCCATCAAGGATTCAATGCAGGGTTGAACCTTGATCCGCGTCTTGCGAACGCGATTCCGTTAGCGCGTGATCGGGAACGAGCGAGGCGTGATGCAGCACCATGCGCCACCCATTAGGCGTTTTGCCATACACATTCGTGGCAAACACATTGACGACCGTGCGGCCGCGATCGCCCATCACTTGCACTTGTTCGACGACGCTATGGATCGCCATCATCATGCTTTGTTGAACATGCACCGACACCGCACGCGCATGCACCGGACCATTCGCGAAGATCTCGGTCCAACCTTGTCGAATGGCTCGGTGTCCCGTCAGCTTGCGGCCACCAGGATGGATGCACACCACGTCGTCCTCGTCGGCCCAGCAATTCATCATCGCCTCGACGTCGGCGCGTTCGAGCGCTTCGTAAAACGCATGCTCCACCGACTCGTGAGTGGCGAAATGGGTAGGGTGAAAGTCGTCGTTCAACGGGCTTTCCTCGGTTAACGGAACACCACCGTCTTGCGGCCGTTCAACAAGATGCGATGTTCGACATGCCAACGGACCGCGCGTGCAAGCACGACGCATTCGATATCGCGGCCAATGGCGGTTAGGTCGTTCGCGTCCATGCCGTGATCGACGCGGGCGACATCTTGTTCGATGATCGGACCTTCGTCGAGATCGCTTGTGACGTAATGCGCGGTCGCGCCGATTAATTTGACACCGCGTTCGTGCGCTTGCGCGTAAGGCCGCGCGCCTTTGAAGCTCGGCAAGAACGAGTGGTGGATATTGATCGCGCGCGCGGACAACCGGGCGCACAACTCGGGCGAAAGAATTTGCATGTAGCGCGCAAGCACGACGAGATCGATTTGTTCGCGCTCGATAAGGTCGAGCAATCGCGTTTCTTGCGCGGCCTTGGCCGCCGCATCGGCCCCCGGCGCGAGCGGCAGGTGATGAAACGGCAAGTCATAACTCGCCGCCAGCCCCTCGTAGTCGCGATGGTTCGAGACGATCGCGGGAATATCGATGGGCAGCGTGCCGCTGTGCCAACGAAACAATAAGTCGTTTAGGCAATGACCGTGGCGACTCACCATGAGCAGTACGCGCGCACGACGATGCGCGTCGTGAATTTCCCAACGCATGCCAAAGCGTTCACCGACCGATGCGAATTCAGCATGCACTGTGGAGTAGGCCAAGGTGACTGGTCGCTCGAAATGCACGCGCATGAAGAACAGCCGGGTGGTTTCGTCGCCGAATTGCGCCGAGTCGAGAATGTTGCAGCCACGCTCGAATAAAAAACCCGAGACGGCGTGGACGATGCCCGTGCGATCTTCGCAGGCGAGCGTGAGGATGCAATCGTGACGATTCATTCGATACCGCGTGGGGTGTTGAAACTAAGCCGAGGTGTGATGCGCGCCGCCCGAACCCGCGATGGCGGGCGCGAGCACCAAGGCCAGCGAGTTCATCACTTGGTCGGGGGAGAGGTCGTTCATGCAACGGAAATGGCCAAGCGGGCATTCGCGTTGGAAGCACGGGCTGCACGCGATATCGATTTTTTCGATGCGCGCGAGCGGCGAGTGCGGCGGAGTGTGATGCGGATCGGTCGAGCCGTACAAGGCCACCACCGGCACGTCGAGCGCCGCCGCGACGTGCATGAGTCCGGTGTCGTTGGTCACCACCGCGCTAAGGGATTTCATCAACGCGATCGCTTCCTTGAGTTGCGTATGGCCGCACAGATTCGCGATGTCGGCCGTGCTCGCGGTCACGATGGCGTCGGCGATTGGCGCGTCCCCTGGTCCGCCCAAGCAAACGATGCGCGTATCGGGATAGCGCTCGGCGATTCGATCGGCCAGTTGCGCGAAGTGCGCGGGTGGCCAGCGCTTTGCCGGTCCAAACTCCGCGCCCGGGCAAAAGCCGATCGTGCGCTTCGCGCCACCGAGAAACTTAGCCTTGGTGATCGCCACGCTGGCAGGATCGACCGTCAGGCGAGGGCGATCGGCGTGTCGCGTGTCCAATCGGTCGATACGCTGTGGATCGTCCACCGCCAAGGCCGCGTAACGCTCCACCATCGGCGGGCGCGCCGCGTTACGCGCTGGATTAGGCAAACGTCGATTCAGCAAGCCAACCCGCCATTCGCCCGCGTACCCCACGCGCACGGGAATTCCGGCGAGCCACGGAATGAGGGCGGATTTGGCCGAATTGGGCAATACATACGCGCGATCGAAGGCCTCGCGGCGCAACTTACGCGCAAGCCCTACGCGTTCAAACAACTGCACGCCGCCATGTCCAAACCAGGTGGGGATCGTGCGGGTTACTTCGGGCATGGCATCGAGCACCGGCGCGACATGCGCGGGAGCCAGCGCGGTAATGCGCGCGTTGGGCCAGCGACGGCGCAACAAGCGCAACATCGGTTGCGCCATGACGGCGTCGCCGATCCAGTTAGGAGCGACGACCAAGATCTTCATCGGAGCGAACGCGTGCGAGCCCAACGCCTAAACCGTCATCAATGGCCGGCCGAAACTTTTTCGCCGTCCTTCAGCTTGTAACGCGTGCCGCAATACGGGCACATCGCCTTGCCGGTCGTGGCCACGTCGAGAAACACCCGCGGATGATGATTCCATACGGGCATGTTCGGGTTGGGACAAAACGCCGGCAAATCCTTGGCGGACAGTTCGACGAGCGGCAGCTCGATACTTGGGCGTTCGGTGGAAGACGTGCTCATGACGCTGTTCTCCGCATAGCTATTCAAACATGCGCAAGCCAATGAGCGTACTTCGGGTTGCGGCCATTGACCACATCGAAGAACGCCGCTTGCAAGCGAGTAGTGATTGGTCCACGCCGGCCTTCGCCGATCGTGCGGTTGTCGAGCTCGCGAATCGGCGTGACCTCCGCCGCGGTGCCGGTGAAGAACGCCTCGTCGGCGATGTAAAACTCGTCGCGGGTAATGCGCCGTTCCACCACTTTCAAACCAAAATCCTCGGCAAGCTGAATGACTGTCGCACGTGTAATGCCGTCCAATGCGCCGCTTGAAAGATCGGGCGTATGCAACACGCCCTTGCTCACGAGAAACACGTTCTCGCCCGAGCCTTGGCAGACGAAGCCTTGTGGATCGAGCAGCATGGCTTCCTCGTAACCGTCGGCGGTCGCTTCTTGATTGGCGAGGATGGACACCGTGTAATTACCGACCGCCTTGGCCTTGCACATCGTCACGTTGGGGTGATGGTGCGTGAAGGACGACGTTTTGACGCGAATGCCTTTTTCCAATCCGTCGGCGCCCAAATACGCGCCCCAAGGCCATGCCGCGACCGACACATGAATCGTGTTGCCCTTGGCCGCGACACCAAGCTTCTCGCTGCCAATCCATACGATCGGCCGCAAATAACAGCTTTGCAGCTTGTTGGCGCGCACCACTTCCTTTTGCGCCTGCGCGAGCACGTCGGGCGAGAACGGAATCTTCATTTGAAAGATCCGGGCGCTATTGAACAGCCGCTCCGTATGTTCTTCCAGCCGGAAAATCGCCGGCCCTTGGTCCGTTTGATAGCAGCGCACCCCCTCGAAAACACCCATGCCGTAATGCAAGGTATGCGTGAGTACGTGGATTTTGGCGTCGCGCCAGTCGATGAGTCGACCGTCCATCCAAATAAAACCATCGCGATCGGCCATCGACATGAACCGTTCTCCTATGAAAATTGGGGCAGGGATTGAAGTAAAGCCGCGATTCTAGCCGTCGCGGTCGGCGGCACGACGATGAAATAATCGGCCCCTCGTTTTCCGGTACGACTTTGGCTACCGTCCCTCCCATGGCTTGGCGACCTCGATCCTCGAACGAACAGCGCGCGTTTCGCGAAGGCGTGCGCGATTTAATGCCCGCCGCACCCGCCACCTTCGCGTGGGGTCTCGTCACCGGCGTGGCGATGGTCAAGTCGGGCCTCACGCTCGCGCAAGCGGTGGGCATGTCGCTGACGGTGTTCGCGGGATCGGCGCAATTGTCGTCGTTACCGTTGATCGCTGGTGCCGCGCCGGTGTGGGTGATCGTATTGACCGCGCTCGTCGTCAATCTGCGGTTCGTGATTTACGCCGCCGCGTTAAAGCGCGAGTTTCAACAGTTCTCGCTACCGCGCCGCTGGGTATTGGGTTATCTCACCGGCGACATTGGCTTCGTCATCTTCATGAACAAATTGCAGCGCGAGGGACGCTTCGCGCATGCCGATTGGTATTTCCTCGGCGGCGCGGTATGCAATTGGTGCGCGTGGCAGCTCGCGTCGATGATTGGCATCTTCGCCGCGGCGGTCGTACCCACACATTGGGGATTGGAGCTTGCCGGAACGCTCGCCTTGCTCGCGTTATTAATCCCGCTGGCCAATACCCGCCCCGGCGTGGTGGGCGTGTTGGTCGCGTCGATCGTCGCGGTGATCGCCTACCCCTTGCCATTGCGTTTAGGACTCGTGATGGCCGTGGTGTGTGGAATCGTCGCGGCGATGATGGTCGAGCCGCGCGAGCCTCGCGCGACCATGCCCGCCGAAGGAGGCCGTGCGCGATGAGCGACATGTGGATTTGGATCACGATCGCCGGTTTGACCGCAGCCACCTTGATCACGCGCGCGGGCTTTCTTGTGCTTGGCGAGCGCCTACGACTGCCGCCGCGCGTGGAGCGGGCGCTGCGCTATGCGCCCGCGTGCGCCCTGGCCGCCATCGTCGTGCCCGACGTGGTGTTCGTAAGCGGCACGCCCTTATGGTCGTTCGAGAATTACCGACTAATCGCCGCCGTGGCCGCCACCATCTTTTTCATCCGCACGCGCAACATGTTGTGGACCATCGTGTTCGGCATGGCCGTGTTCACCTTGTTGCGCGTGCTAAGCACCACTCCTTAGTTCGACGAAGCATGCTCGGGTTGTTCTTGCGGCTCGAGCAGTTCAACGCGTTCGACCAGCAGCATCTGCACATGCCGCGCGTCGCCGCGCAACACTTCGAAACGTAGCGGTCCGAGCGCGATGGTTTCGCCTCGATGGGGAACGCGGCCGAATTGACCGGTGACATAGCCACCAATCGTGTCGAACCCATCGCCGCCTAAATCGGTGCCGAAGGTTTCGTTGAATTGCGCGATATCGGTCAAGGCCTTCACGCGCCAACGGCCGTCGCCGGTGGCGAGAATAGCGTCGGCGTCTTCGTCGTGCTGATCGTGTTCGTCTTCGATGTCGCCAACGATTTGTTCGAGCACGTCTTCAATCGTGATCAAGCCCGAGACATTGCCGTATTCGTCCACCACGATCGCAAGATGATTGCGGTTGCTGCGAAAGTCACGCAACAACACATTCAAGCGTTTGCTCTCGGGAATGAAAACGACCGGACGCAACATGCCGCGCAGATCGAAATCATCATGCTGGTAATACCGCAATAAATCCTTGGCGAGCAGGATGCCGATGATGTTCTCGCGGTCGCCGTCGTACACCGGGAAGCGCGAGTGCGCGGTCCTAATGACTTCGGGAATGATGGCTTCGAGTGGCTCGGCCACGTCGATCATGTCCATCTGCGGGCCGGGCACCATGATGTCGCGCGCGGTGAGTTCACCCACCTGCAACACGCCTTCCATCATGGAAAGACCGTCGGCGTCCACGAGATTGCGCTCGTGCGCGGCTTGCAGCACATCGAGCAGTTGTTCGCGATCTTCAGGCTCGCGTAACAGTAAGGAAGACAGCCGTTCGAAAAAACTCTGGCGTTTAGGAGAATCTGTCTCGCCAAGCGATTTAAGGCGCTGGGTTCGACTATGCGGATCGGTCATGGCGTAGCCATGCGTTGTTAAGGAGTGAAGAGGTTACCCGATTCGAAACGCGTCGTGTTAGCACTTACGCCAATTTCAGCGCTCAATGTAAGGATCCGCAATTTTGAAGCGCATCAGCACGAATCGTTCCAATGCTTCCATCAATTTCGCTTGAGAATTAGTTCCGTGATCGAAGCCATGAGCGTGCAAAACGCCATGGACAACCATATGCGCGCAATGCGCGGGTAATGTCTTGCGTTGAGCGCGCGCTTGCCGCGCGACTTCCGACATGCATACGACGATATCGGCCGTCACGGGCATCGCAAGGGGTAAGCCTTCGTGAAGATTGAAGGTCAATACATTAGGAATGTAGTCGCGGCCGCGATGCGTGATGTTGAGCGTGCGCGCTTCCTTTGACGACACGAAACGCACCGTGATTTCACTCGCGCGTTCTGGAGAAATCGCGTCGAGCGTGGCGCGTGCCCAGCGACGCACTTGAGCACGATCGGGCAACCATTTCGCGCGCGCGTCGGCGTATTGCACGGCTAATGCAAGCGTTGTCATGAGAAAAGTACTTAGTCGCGTGACTTCGCCGTGCTCGACGCGGCTTCGTACGCATCGACGATGCGCGCGACCAGGGGATGGCGCACCACGTCCGCGCTCGTGAACCGTTGAACCGCGATGCCGCGCACATCGCGTAGCACTTCGAGCGCGTCGCCCAAGCCGCTTTTTTGTCCGCGCGGTAAATCAACCTGCGTGACATCGCCCGTGATGACCGCGCGCGATCCAAACCCGATGCGCGTTAGGAACATCTTCATTTGCTCGGACGTGGTGTTCTGCGCTTCATCGAGAATCACGAACGCGCCGTTGAGCGTGCGACCGCGCATGTACGCGAGCGGAGCGATTTCAATGGCTTGGCGCTCGTATAGTTTTTGGACCTTGTCGAATCCCATGAGGTCGTACAACGCGTCGTAAAGCGGGCGCAAGTATGGATCGACCTTTTGCGCGAGATCGCCAGGTAAGAAGCCCAAGCGCTCGCCCGCTTCCACCGCGGGGCGTGTCAGCACGATGCGCTTGACCGCGTCGCGCTCCAACGCGTCGACCGCGCACGCCACGGCGAGATACGTTTTTCCGGTGCCCGCGGGCCCAACGCCAAACGTGATGTCGTGCGACAAGATGGCCTTGAGGTACAGCCGCTGATTATCGGTGCGGCCTTGCAAGTCGGTGCGGCGCGTTTTGAGCGCGATCGGACGATCGGCCTCGTCGTTCTCGTCGTGCGTCTTGCGTTTATAGGGGTGCGGTGAACGTGCTTCGACGAGCGCGAGTTGCACGTCGTCGAGCGAGAGTGGTCGTTCCGCGAGACCGTATAGCTCATTAAGCAAAAGACTCGCGGCCTCCGCGCTTGCGCCGCGTACCTCGAAGCGATGACCGCGATGCGCGATGGCGACATCCAACGCGTTTTCGATTTGCCGCAGGTTTTCGTCGAGCGGCCCGCACAAGTGCGCGAGCCGAAGATTCTCGACGGGTTCAAGCGTGATACGGGCAATGTGTGCGCGTGGTGCCATGGTTTCCTTAGGGACTCGCCCGTTCGAGCGGCGCTTTAAGCGCTTCGTCGAGCGTTTCAAAACTTTCCGCGTAATGCGCGCGCGTTTCGACGCTGAGATTGCGGCGCTTGGCGGCAACGCCAAGTTGGTCGCGCAACTCGCGTGCGTTGGCGCGTAAGAGCGCGCGCGCGTCGGCCGGCATGATGCCCGAACGACCTAGCAATGCCGCCGCGACGCGACTTAGATGCTCGCGTTGGAGATTGCGGCGAAGCACGTCGGATTCAAGCCCTTGCCGTGCCTCCGACCAAATCGCCGATTGCAAGGTGCCGTACAACTCGCCAAGCGTCATCGCTTCTTTCGCGTTGCCGATCTTGAAAAGATTATTCAGCGTGCGTTGTGCCACCGTGGGGCTCATCAGCCGGTTGAGCACGTCGCGTTGCACGTTCAACACCATGTCGGCCACGGGTAAGTCGGCGCGCGGAGCGCCGCCGGCCTCCACGTCGAGACGGTCGTAAATCAATTTATTTAGGAATTGCGGCGGCACGCGAAAACTATCGGCGCGAAACAATGCATCCGCCAATAAGCCGATTGCCTCGCGTTGACGCGCGGCCGACACGGGCACGACCGGCGGGCGAGAGCTGCCTGCCTTGTCGTTGTAAGTCGTCACGCCCGCTACGTACTTGGCGGTAAGTCCCATTGCCATCGCGACTTGGCTAAAGCCCGTCATGAAGCGCCGGCGCAGCACTTCATAACTTTCGCCGGGGCGTAAACGTCGGGTTTCCAAGTCCTGCCACAACTCGCGCGAGAGTTGCACGCGCTTGCGGTAGTACGCGAGTGGGTCGGCGCCTAAGTCGTTTTGATTCACTAAGGGATCAAGCCCGTCGTACACATCGCCGTCGGTGGCGAATGCAAGCGCGGGCTGGTCGGCGCGCGCGGCGATC
>DASTRU010000307.1:0-4684 GCA_035761045.1 Burkholderiaceae bacterium
AAGAATTTTTTGCGTGTGGGGACTGAAATCAAAAGTTGACGGTTGGTTAACGAGCGCGCGCGCAAAAACTCACTCCTAATTCCAATACCCTCTCATGTCGATTACTCCCAACGAAGCCTTAGTCCGCTGCATCGAGCATCGCGAAATCTTTCACGACGAGATGTTGTCGCTGATGCGGCGCCTTATGTCCGGCGAACTGTCGCCGGTGATGATCGCCGCGCTCACCATGGGCTTGCGCGTCAAGAAAGAAACGGTGGGCGAAATCACCGCGGCCGCGCAAGTCATGCGCGAGTTCGCGACGCCCGTGCACGTGGCCGATCGCAAGCACTTAGTCGATATCGTCGGAACCGGCGGCGACGCGTCGCATACCTTCAACATTTCCACCGCGTCGATGTTCGTTGCCGCGGCGGCGGGCGCGAAGGTGGCCAAGCATGGTGGACGTAGCGTGAGTTCGTCGTCGGGCAGCGCCGACGTGCTTGAGCAACTTGGCGTGCGCATCGATCTCTCGCCCGAGAAGGTGGCCGAGTCGATCGAGCGCGTGGGCTTAGGATTTATGTTTGCGCCCAATCACCATAGCGCGATGAAGCACGCCGGGCCGGTGCGCCGCGAATTGGGTGTGCGCACGATCTTCAATATTCTCGGGCCGCTCACGAATCCGGCTGGGGCTGAGAATCAATTGCTTGGTGTCTTTCATCCCGATTTGGTCGGCATTCAAGTGCGCGTGTTGCAGCGGCTTGGGTCGCGTCATGTACTCACGGTGTACGGCAAGCCTAACGGGCGCGAGCCCGGCATGGACGAGTTGTCGCTGTCGGGCGAAACCTTGATCGGTGAACTAAAGGATGGCGAGGTCAGCGAGTACAGCGTGCATCCGGAGGATTTCGGTTTGCCGGTCTACGACTTCGATGCGCTTAAGGTCGCCAACGCGGTTGAATCCAAGGCGAAGGTGCTTGAGGCGCTCGAAGGGCGCGACGGGCCGGTGCGCGACATTGTGTTGTTGAACGCGGGCGCGGCGCTGTATGCGGCCGATGTCGCCTCGTCCATTGCCGATGGCGTGGCGCGCGCGCGCGAGGCGGTTAAAAGCGGCGCCGCGCGGGCGAAGCTCGACGCCTTCGTCGAGTTCACGCGCGCGGCGTAGGGCTTAAGAATTAACGCTTAAAACCGATAGCTCACGCCGACGGTGATTTGCGGAACCACTTTGTAGTCATCCGCCTTGTTGCGCACCTCGGCGAGTTCGCGGTCGATGTCCGCTTGCGTGACCACGCCCGAGAGTTGCGGGCCGCTCACGCTGCCCGTGACCTTGGGCTTGCCAAACGACACGCCTAGGTCGGCGACAAAACTAAAGCCCTTGCCCGCCGTTTCGTGATGGCCCCAGCCAATCCCTAAGTAGGGCATCACGGTCGGGTACTTCACGTCGACGTTGAAACGATCGTCGGCGGTGGTGGTGTAGGTGGTGGAGCCAATGTCGATCGAGCCGCCGTTGCCGCGGCCTTCCAATTCAACACGCAGGCGGTTGAAAGTTAAGCCGCCCGTTACGCGAAACCCGTTGCCCGCAACGAACCAATCGGCGAAGACGGCGGCGCGGTCGTATTTGAACTGGCCCGAATAATCGATGCCTTCTTGCGTGGTGTCCTTGGTGTAACGGCCGCTTGTCGCGAGTTCGCCGCGCACCGACACTTGGTTCATCACCGCTTGGCTATAGCCGAGTTGCAATCCCGGCACGCCGAGACCCGCATACACTTCGTTGGCGTGCGCCGAGCTGGCGGCGAGTGCGAGCGCGGCTGCCCATAGGTACTGTTTCATTGAAAGATCGTCCCCGTTGATGGCCGCCATGCGCGGCCTGTAAGCGGGCCGTTTTTTGCAAAACGGCTTGCCAGCATTCTCGAATCGCTCGCGGTGAACACGCGTGAAGGCGATCACGCTCCATACGTGTCAAGCATGAAGCGTGAATTGCGTAACGAAGACCGTCTAAGGAATTGGCCTAAGGTTGTTGTTATGAATCGACGGACTTAGATGTTTGCGAAATCGATCACGGTGCCGAGGAACACTACGAATCCGAGCCAATGATTGCCGCGAAACGCGGCGAAGCACGCGGCCGGGTCGCGCCCGCGAATCGCACGCACATGCGTAAGCGCGATGAGCGATGCGGCGACAAGTCCTAAGTAATACGCAAGACCGCGCTGCGTGATCACGCCAAGCCACGCCATGAGGCCAATGAAACCGGCGTAACACAGCGCGATGGCTGGTACCGCGTAACGACCAAAGGTGATGGCCGATGTTTTGATGCCGATCTTAAGATCGTCGGCGATATCGACCAATGCGTATTCGGTGTCGTAGGCGACGACCCACGACAGGTTCGCCAGTAGCATCAACCAAACAATAGGTGGCAACTCGCCACGCACCGCCGCGAACGCCATCGGAATGCCTAAGGAAAACGCAACGCCTAAGTAGGCTTGCGGAATTGCGAAGAAGCGTTTGAATAAGGGATACGTGGCCGCGATCAATACCGCGACAACCGAAAGCGCCCACACCAAATAATTTAGCGGCAAGATCAACGCGCCCGCGACAAGCGTTAAGACCACCGCGACGAGCATCGCTTCGCGCGCGGGCAGTGCGCCGCTAGTGACTGGTCGTTCGCGCGTGCGGGCGACGTGGCGATCGAACCGGCGATCGGCGACATCGTTAACCGCGCACCCCGCCGAGCGCATTAAAAACGTGCCGACGACGAAGATGGCAAGCACGTGCCAAGGCGGCACGCCGTTGGCGGCGAACCACAAGGCCCAGCAGGTGGGCCATAACAACAATAGCGTGCCAATCGGCTTATCCAAGCGAATAAGCCGCGCGTACAAGCGAAGACGATTCTTCATGATGACAACCAAAACTTAGTCCGCGAATTCTAGTGGCACGCCACCATTTTCATGGTCCGTTGGCGGCGTGCTTCGTGCTACTGTCGTCGCCATGAGTCGTAGCACGCACGAGGAATAACGATGAGGATTTCACATTGGTTTGGAGTCGTCGCCATGGTCGTTGCCGTGGTATTGCCAATGCAAGCCCGCGCGCAAACCGAGATCGTGTGGTGGCATTCGATGCCGGGTGCCTTGGGCGATTGGGTGAACGATTTGACCAATGAATTCAACGCGTCGCAACGCAATTACAAGATCGTGCCGGTCTACAAAGGTAGTTACGATGAATCTATGACCACCGCGATCGCGGCCTATCGCGCCGGCAACGCGCCGCATTTATTGCAAGTGTTTGAAGTAGGCACCGCGACGATGATGGCCAGTCGTGGCGCGGTCGTTCCGGTGGGCGAGGTCATGCAACAAGCCGGATACCCGTTTGATCGCGCGGCGTATGTACCCGCCGTGGCCGGGTATTACACCGCGCCCAACGGACATATCTTGTCGTTCCCATTCAATAGCTCGACCACCGTTTTTTATTTCAATAAAGACGCGTTTCAACGCGCGGGGTTGGATCCTAATAAGCCGCCCGTCACGTGGCCCGAGGTTGCATTGACGGCAGCTAAGTTGCGCGCGGCCGGCGAGAAATGCAGCTTCACGACAAGCTGGCAAAGCTGGACGCAACTCGAAAGCTTCTCCACGTGGCACAACACCTTGTTCGCGAGCGAGAACAATGGGTTTAACGGCACCAAGGCGCGACTTCTCGTGAACAGCCCCTTGCATGTACGACACATTGAAAATTTATCCAACATGGCGCGTCAAGGCTTCTTTACTTATAAAGGCCGTGGCAACGCGGCGGATGCCGCGTTTTATTCAGGCGAATGCGCGATGATCACCGCCTCGTCATCGGCCTACGCCAACATTAAAAAGAACGCAAAGTTTGATTTTGGCATCGCCGCCTTGCCGTATTACCCCGACGTGGCCAATGCTCCGCAAAACACGGTGTTGGGTGGCGCGTCGTTATGGGTGCTTTCGGGGAAGAAGCCCATTGAATACAAGGGCGTCGCCGCCTTCTTCGATTTCCTAAGCGACGCCGACGTGCAAGCCAAGAGTCATCAACGCACTGGCTATCTGCCGATCACGCTTGCCGCGTATCGATTAACGGAGAGTTCGGGGTTTTATAAAAAAAATCCCGGCACCGATGTCGCGGTCACGCAGATGATTCGTAAAACGACCGACCGCTCGCGTGGTATTCGGCTTGGCAACTTCGTGCAGATTCGCGCCATCGTCGACGAAGAACTCGAACAAGTGTGGGCCGGCAAGAAAACCGCCAAGCACGCGTTGGACGACATCGTGCGGCGGGGCAACGAGCAGCTTGAACGTTTCGAGAAGACGTCCAAGCTTTAATAAAGGCGACTGGGTCGAGAACAAACGTGGTCGAACAACGATCGCCTTTTCATCATCGCTGGTTGGCATACGCATTGGTCGCGCCGCAAATCGCGATCACGCTCGTATTTTTCTTGTGGCCCGCCGCGCAGGCCTTGCGTCAGTCGGTGATGATCGAAGACGCCTTCGGGGCTAACACGCAATTCGTTGGGCTCGAACAATTTAGCGCGTTGTTTTCCGATGCGATTTATTTCGCGTCATTCACGCGCACGATCGCGTTCGCCATGATCGTCGCGGTGCTGGGGCTTGGCGTCGCGCTCGTGCTCGCGGTGTTCGCCGATCGAGTCACGCGCGGCATGCGCGTGGTGTATCGCGCATGGTTGATTTGGCCTTATGCGGTCGCG
>DASTRU010000308.1:0-2247 GCA_035761045.1 Burkholderiaceae bacterium
GAGAATTTTGTAGGTGATGTTGGTGCCCGACGCGATGCTCGCGCGAATCGCCAGCGAACCGCTATGAAAGTAAGTGCCATCGCCTAAGTTGGCGAACACATGTGGTTCATTGGTGAACGGCGCTTGCCCAATCCACGTAACGCCTTCGCCGCCCATTTGCGTGAAGGTTTCGGTGGGGCGATCGGGCATCCATAAAGCCATGTAATGACAACCGATGCCCGCCAACGCGCGTGAACCGTCGGGAACATGCGTGCTGGTGTTGTGCGGACAGCCCGAGCAGAACATGGGCTTGCGCTCGGCCGGCGCGTGATGATCGGCGAGCGCGCGTTCCTTGGCTTCAATGACCGCCAGCCGCGCATGAAGTCGCTCGCGCACGTCGCTTGGAAGATCGAACCGTTCGAGCCGCGTCGCGATCGCCTTGGCGATGATCGATGGCGATAACTCGTAATGCGCGGGCAATAACCACGCCCCTTGCGGCAAGGCCCATTCGCCGCCTTCCTTCTCGTCGAACTTGCCGTACACACGTGGGCGAACATCCTCGCGCCAGTTGTAAAGCTCTTCCTTGAGCGCGTATTCGAGGATCTGCCGTTTTTCCTCGACCACCAAGATTTCCTCGAGGCCGGTGGCGAATTCGCGCGTGATCGTTGCCTCCAACGGCCACACGACATTGACCTTGTGCAAGCGAATGCCAATGCGCGCGCACGTTTGATCGTCAAGTCCTAAGTCCCATAAGGCTTGGCGAGTATCGAGATACGCCTTACCCGAACTCATGATGCCGAACCGCGAGTGAGGACTATCGATGACGTTGTAGTTCAAGCGATTGGCGCGCACGTACGCGAGCATGGCGTAGAACTTGTAATCCAGCAGACGTGCTTCTTGCGCAAGCGGCGTGTCGGGCCAGCGGATGTTGAGTCCGTCGGGCGGCATCGCGAAGTCGCTCGGCAACGCGATGTTCACGCGCTCGGGATCGATGACCACCGACGCGGATGACTCGACGACATCGGTCACGACTTTCATGCCGACCCACAAGCCCGAATAACGACTCATCGCCCAACCATGCAGGCCAAGATCGAGGTACTCCTGCACCGTGCTTGGAAAGAACGTGGGAATGCCACAGGCCTTGAAGATATGGTCGCTTTGATGCGGCAGCGTCGAGCTTTTTGCGCTGTGATCGTCGCCCGCGAGCACCAGCACGCCGCCGTGGCGCGACGAGCCCGCGGCATTGCCATGCTTGAACACGTCGCCACAACGGTCGACGCCCGGGCCCTTGCCGTACCACATCGCAAAGACACCGTCGTATTTTTTATAAGCGCTCATCGCGACTTGTTGCGTGCCCCAACAGGCCGTCGCGGCTAAGTCTTCGTTGATGCCGGGCTGAAAGGTGACGTGATGCCGCTTGAGATGTTGCGCCGCCTTCCACGCTTGCAGATCGACGCCGCCTAATGGTGAGCCGCGATAGCCGGTGATGTAGCCCGCGGTATTAAGTCCGCACGCCACGTCGCGCACGCGTTGCAGCATCGGCAGACGGATGAGCGCTTGCGTGCCGCTCATATACGCACTGCCACGATCCAAGGCGAACTTGTCGTCGAGGGAAATAGAATCCAGCGCACGGTTTGCCGCGCCGGTTAGAGGAGCGTTCATGCGATCTCTCCCAACAATGCGTTTGGGTTGGCCAAACGAAAGCAATGTGTTCATCGCACGCCACGGCTTGTGACCGCACGGTGCTTGTCAAGGCAGTGTAGGCGCTGGCGAGGCGGATTTAAAGCACGGTCAATGAAACTCTCGCGGCATTCGTCGCCCTAAGCAGAAGTTTGTCTTGTTATCCTCGGGGACATGAAGCGCTGGCTCGTTTTGTTGCTGCTTATCACGTTGCCATTCAAGGCCGTCGTGGCCGTGGCGGGCTTATGTGCGCCCGCGGCAATCGAAAAAATAGCGGCGACTTCGCCATGTCCCATGCATGCCGACGAGCATGCGCGCTTGGCCGATGACGCAGCGGCGTCATCCGTTGATTCAACCCATGATGGCAAGCAACAACACACGCATTGCGCGGTGTGTGCAAGTAGCTGCTGTATCGCGGCCGCCGTGCCATCTATGCCGACAACGTCGACATGTCTCGCGACATATGCATTGGCATCCGAACGCGTGCATGCCTATCAAGATGTCGATCCGCGCACGCTTGATCGGCCACCGCGCACTTTCTAAGTCGTTTCCATCGCTCATTCGATAGCGTCACGCGCATGCGCGCAA